>NZ_JANJFJ010000016.1:0-3552 GCF_024626565.1 Microbacterium sp. zg.Y909 | reverse complement strand
CCGGCATCCACGTCGAACCAGGTGCGGCCGGCCAGGGGAGTGGTTTGCAGCCACGTGCCGTCCGGCTGGCGGGCGTCGCGCACGACCGCCACGGCATCCGCCATGCGCGGATCGGGCGCGCGGCCCTCATGCAGTGCGACGTCGCGGAAGTGGTCCAGCGCCGTGAGGGCGCTGTAGCGGTGGCGGGAGGGGGCGACGAAGCGCGTGGTGAAGTCGCCCACCGGCTCGCCCGTGCTGAGCCGGTACAGCAGGCGCCGCTGGAGCAGGTACTCCTCGCCGCCGTGGCGGGCGGCCTGCACCGAGGTGTCGCCGGTGAATCTCTCGTAGGCGAGCAGTCCGCGCGCCGCGTTGAGCGTGGAGTGGAAGGACGAGCGCACCGAGTGGCCCTCCTCGGCCTCGCAGTTCCATCCGCCGTCGGCCAGGCGATGGTCGACGAACCACCGCGCAAGCGGCGTCATGTCCACTCCGAGCCAGGCGCCGGCGGCGAGGGTATAGGAGTTGATGCAGATGTCGACCTCACCCTCCCAGTACGGCAGGTCGTTGTAGTCCCAGCGACTGTTCGCGGCGAGGCGCTCGGCGGTGTCGCCGAGCGCGGCGGCATCCAGGCCCCACTCCCGCAGGTCCTTCAGGGCCCAGTTGGTGGCGACCCAGGGTTGGCCGGGCTGCTGTGGTTCGTCGCTGTCGAAGAACCCCGCAGGGAAGAACGCGCCGCCGGCCCACTGCCCGTCGGCACCCTGCAGGCCGAGCAGCCGGGCGCCGAAGCCCTCGGTCGCCACCCGTGCTCGCGTGCTCTCCCAGTGCTCGGGCGGAGCTCCGAGCAGGTCGCGCTCGACCTGCCATCGCACGGCGGGGTCCGAGTCGAGCAGCCAGCCCAGAACGGCCGGATCAGTGGTCATGCCGGAACGATAGACCCGTCCCGCCCTGGCGTCACCGTCCCCCGCGCGTGCGCCCGGGATCCAGGGCGACGAGGGCGTCGGTCCACACCAGGGACTGGGCCACCTCGACGGCACGGGCGTAGCGGGGTCCGGCCAGGCTGACGTAGACCGAGCCGACGATCTCGATGAAGCCGACGGTGGCGCCGCGCATCATGACCTCGAAGCGATCCGCGGTGACGGGATGCCACTGCAGTCGCGACGAGCGCGGCGCGACGGGCGGGAGGGACAGTCGCTGCTGTGCGTGCGGCATGACCTCGGTCGTCACGATGATCCCTTCGCTCTTTTGCTGTGCGACCAGCCTGTCCGCGGTTCCGGAATCGCGCAGAGGGTTGACGCTGGATCTTGCGTTCGATACGCCATCGACCGCTGGCGCGATCAGCCCCGCAGGGCCGCGCTGAGCCAGCGTGCGTAGAGCTGCCACGGGTCTCCGTCGGCGCGCAGCCGCGCCACGTGCGTGGTCAGCGGGTCGGTGAGGGTGAACCACTCGCCGCCCTCGCGAAGTGGGGCGAACTCCCGATGCCGTTGCTGCTCCACGGCGCGACCGCCGCGTTCGAATGCGAGCAGCTCATCGTGCCAGATCGCTGCGAGGCGTCGGCGCGGCTGGGCGCTCGTGCCGATTTTGACCCGTGCGTCGAAGCGCAGGTAGTACACGACGTCGATGCGGGGGAGCGGAAGGTCGGGGTCGGGCACGTCACCGTACCGCCACCCGCAATCGGCGCAGATCCACCCGCGGTCGCCATGGGTGCCGTGGGAGCCGCCGCAGAGGTGGCAGGCGCCGGGGAGGGCATCGCGTCTCACCACGGGGCGACCCTACGCGACGGCGCCGACATCCCCGGTCGCCGGCTTCTCCGGCGGGCGCCTCAGGCGCGCGCCTGGAGCTTCCTGTCGCCGCGCTTGCGGCCGTAGCGGGCGACGAAGAAGAGCACGGAGCCCACCGCGACGTACGCCAGCGACCCCAGCCAGACCGTCCACGACTGCTGGGCCAGTAGCACGAGGCACGCGAGGATCCCGAGAACGGGGATGAACCGCGGCACCGAGAAGTGACGGTGGTCGACCTTGTCCTTCTTCAGTGCCAGCACGCTGACATTGGCCGAGAGGAACACCAGCAGAAGCAGCAGCACCGTCGTCTCGGCCAGGGTGGAGACATCTCCCACCAGGGTGAGGGCCATGGTGATGCCGGCGACACCCACGGCGTGCGGCGGTTGGGCAGCACGCGGGCGAACGCGTGCGGCAGCAGGCCCGCCTCGGCCAGGCCGTAGGTGACGCGACTGGCCATCACCATGAAGAGCAGGGCGCCGTTGGCGATCGCCACCAACGCGATGAGTCCGAACAGCCACGCGGGGACGCCGAGGTTGCTGGCGGCGACCACGTCGAGGAGAGGGCCGGTGGACGTGGCCAGCTCCTCAGGCGGCAGCACGATCACCGCGCCGATCGCGATCAGCAGGTACACGACGGCGGCGGTGAGGATCGCGCCGAACAGCGCGCGCGGGTAGGCCTTCGACGGGTTCTTCACTTCTTCGGCCATGTTCGCCGCCGCCTCGAAGCCGAGGAAGGAGAAGAACGCGATGATGGATGCCGCGAACGCGCCCTGGACCGGGGGGACGTCGGGGGCGAACTCGAAGATGCGTGCCGGGTCCCCGTCGCCGTTGCCGAAGACGATGGCGCAGACGACGATCACGATGACCAGGCCGCTCACCTCGATCACCGAGGCGACGAGGTTCGCGCCGAGGGACTCCCGCACGCCCCTGAGGTTGATGAGGGTGAGTAGGGCGATGAACACGATGGCCGCGGGCACCTGCGGCACGTCGATGAGCGCGCTGAGATAGTCGCCGGCAAAGGCGTTCGCGAGGGCGGCTGCGGTCGTGATGCCGGAAGCCATCATCAGGAAGCCGACGAGGAACGACAGATACGGTTTGCCGAACGCGCGGTCGATGTACCGGGCCGCGCCGCCCGCATGCGGGTACTTCGTGATCAGCTCCGCGTACGTGCCCGCGGTGAGCAGGGCGACGACGAGAGCGAGCAGCAGCGGCAGCCAGATGACGCCACCCACGTCCGCGGCCATCGAGCCCACGAGCGTGTAGATGCCGGCGCCGAGCGTGTCGCCGACGATGAACGCGAAGAGCAGGGGCGTGCCCACCGCTCTTTTCAAACCGATCGGCGCCGTGGGCGTGATCGCTGCGATTTCTCTGCTCATCGCACCACTTCACTGCCGGAACGAATATGGCGCAATCCCTATTGCATATGCCGCCCGTGTCTTATCCTGTCGGCCTTCTCGGCCCACGCGCTGCAGGGCGTCGGGAACGGCGGGCTCCATGGGAGGCTGGGACGATGAGCGGACCCCGCGACCCCCGCACCTACGACCTCGATGCGCTGCGCGACGACTTGCTGCAGCATGACGACGGCCAGGTGAACGACAGCATCCCCGAGCTCGCCGAGGCGGATCCGGACCTCTGCGCCATCGCGCTGGCGCTCGCCGACGGCACGGTCCGTGCGAGCACGCAGGCCGACGTGCCCTTCAGCGTGCAGTCCGCCGTCAAACCGTTCCTCTTCGCGCTCGCCCTCTGCGATACCGGCGGCGACGCGCTCGACCGCATCGGCATCGAGCCGACGGGAGAGG
>NZ_JANJFJ010000015.1:0-32724 GCF_024626565.1 Microbacterium sp. zg.Y909 | reverse complement strand
CGACGCGATCAAGCTCGAAAGCGGAACCGGGCGCCCGCCGAACCCGATGGTCAACGCGGGCGCCCTGCTGACGGCGTCGCTGGTCGACGGCGACACCGCCGCAGACCGCGACGAGCGCATTCTCCGCGGGCTCTCGGCGTTCGCGGGCAAGCCGCTCGAGGTCGACGAGGACGTCGCCCACAACGAGCATCTGCTCGGCGACCGAAATCATGCGCTGGCGCACCTCATGCGCGCCGAGGGCACGCTGCAGGCCAGTGCCGACGATGCCGTGGCGGTCTACGCCCGCGCGTGCGCCATCCTGGTCGATGCCCGCACCCTCGCGGTGATGGGCGCAACCCTCGCCTGTGGGGGAGTGAACCCCCTCACCGGCGAACGTGTGGTTCCCCGTGAGGTCGCGCGCGATGTCGTGTCGGTGATGGCGACGTGCGGTGTGTACGACGGCTCAGGGCGGTGGATGCGCCGAGTCGGCGTGCCGGCCAAGTCCAGCGTGTCGGGGGCCATCGTGCTGTCGGCTCCGGGAGCGCTCGGCGCCGCGGTGATCAGCCCGCCCCTGGACGCGCAGGGCACGAGCGTGCGCGGCGCGCTGGCTGCCGAACGCATGAGTGCCGACCTCGACCTGCACGTGTTCGGGCGTGTCTCGAACCCCTGAGCGCCGAGGTCCCTCGCCGCCTCAGCCGGCGAGGCCTCCCAGCAGCAGCGAGACGACCATCGCCACGATCACCGAGTTGAAGGTGAAGGCGAACAGCACGTTCGTGCGCACCACCGCCCAGGCTTCCCGCGTGCGGATCGTCGCCGACACCGTCGCCGCCATGGTCGACAGCAGAATGGTCAGGTTGAGGTAGTCGCCGAACCGCGTCCGGCCGGGCACCTCGAATCCGATGTGCTCGCCGTCGTCGGCGCCGGCCTGCAGGCGCAGGTACTGCAGCGCGAAGGAATACACCATCAGCGCCCAGGAGGATGCCACGCACAGCAGACCCAAGGTGACGTACAGCACGTCGCCGCGGTAGGCCGGCGTCTGGGCGACGATCACCGTCACGACCACGGCGCCCAGCGCAGCGGTGAGCGTCCAGCTGGACGCACCTCCGTAACCGATCAGCGACCACCACCAGCGTCGCTGCAGTTCCCGCTCGCGGCGTGCGCGCGCGGCGATTCTGTCACCGCTGTAGGCGGCGTGCGTCCACACGAGGTAGATCACCCCGAAGGACGGCCACGCGAACAGGTAGATGTCGACCCCGACGGTCAGCGGATCGATGCGGCCCAGGTCGCCCTTGGCCGCTGCCACCGAGAGGGCAAGGGCCACACCTGCGATCGCGGAGAGCAGTGAGCTCCAGTTCGCTCTGGCGGTGTCACTGACGTATCGGGCTGCATGCACGCGACAAGTCTAGAAACCGTCGGGTCACTCCCGTGTCACCTCACCGTCGGCCTCTTCCACGGGCGCGTCAGGCGCGTCGCGTGCGGGTCCGACTCCGACCGGCACGCCGGCCTCGGGGTGGTTGACGTCGAACGCGGGACGTTCGCTGCGGATGCGCGGGATCGAGGTGAAGTTGTGCCGCGGCGGCGGGCAGCTGGTCGCCCACTCCAGCGAACCCCCGTAACCCCACGGGTCGTTGACGGTCACCTTCGGAGCCTTGCGCGCGGTGATCCAGACGTTGAAAAAGAACGGGATCATCGAGGCGCCGAGGATCATCGCACCGATTGTGGAGACCTGGTTCTCCCAGGTCCATTCATCGAAGGCGGAGTACTCCGCGTACCGTCGCGGCATGCCGTCCACGCCGAGCCAGTGCTGCACGAGGAAGGTCATGTGGAAGCCGATGAACAGCATCCAGAAGTGCACGTAGCCGAGGCGCTCGTTGAGCATGCGGCCGGTCCACTTGGGCCACCAGAAGTAGAACCCGGCGAACATCGCGAACACGACCGTGCCGAACACCACGTAGTGGAAGTGCGCCACCACGAAGTACGAGTCAGACAGGTGGAAGTCCAGCGGCGGCGACGCCAGGATCACACCGGTGAGACCACCGAAGACGAACGAGACCAGGAAGCCGAGGGCGAACACCATCGGGGTCTCGAACGTGAGCGATCCCCGCCACATGGTGCCGATCCAGTTGAAGATCTTCACCCCTGTCGGCACCGCGATCAGCATCGTCATCAGCGCGAAGAACGGCAGCAGCACCGCACCGGTGACATACATGTGGTGCGCCCACACCGCCACCGACAAAGCGGCGATCGCGATCGTGGCGTACACCAGGGTCTTGTACCCGAAGATCGGCTTGCGGCTGAACACCGGGAAGATCTCCGACACGATGCCGAAGAACGGCAACGCGATGATGTACACCTCAGGGTGACCGAAGAACCAGAACAGGTGCTGCCACAGCAGCACGCCGCCGTTCTGCGGGTCGAAGATGTGCGACCCCAGCACACGGTCCGATCCCGCGGCGAAGAGGGCCGCGGCCAGCACCGGGAACGCCAGCAGGATCAGGATGCTCGTGATCAGGGTGTTCCACGTGAAGATCGGCATGCGCCACATCGTCATACCCGGCGCGCGCATCGTGATGACGGTCGTCACGAAGTTCACCGCACCCAGGATCGTGCCGAACCCGCTCATGCCCAGGCCCAGCATCCACAGGTGGCCGCCGACGCCCGGAGTGAAGGTCGCGCTCGCCAGGGGCTGATACGCGGTCCACCCGAACGATGCCGCACCCTGCGGCGTGAGGAAGCCCGACAGCGCGATCAGCGAGCCGAAGAGGAAGAGCCAGAACGAGAAGGCGTTGAGCCGGGGGAAGGCGACGTCGGGTGCGCCGATCTGCAGCGGCATGATGGCGTTGGCGAAGCCCGCGAACAGGGGCGTCGCGAACATCAGCAGCATGATCGTGCCGTGCATGGTGAACAGCTGGTTGTACTGCTCACGCGTCGGCACGATCTGCATGCCCGGCTCGAACAGCTCGGCACGGATGATCAGCGCCATCACGCCGCCGAGCAGGAAGAACAGCACCGACGCGATCAGGTACATGTACCCGATGGTCTTGTGATCGGTGGAGGTAATCCACCGCACCAGCAGGTTCCCCTTCTGCTCGACGCGCGTGGCGGCAAGCAGGGCGGCCTGACGGGGCGGCAGGGTGTCGGGTGGACGCGTGGTCTGCGACACGATGGCTCCCTTCCCGCGCTGACGGGCGAGCCGGCGCTGGGGGAACCGTAAGACCGGCGCAGCCCACAGCTGAACGGGATTGCGCGCTCTCGAGGGGTGACGTATAAGCAGGGGCTCCCGCGACGTGAAAGGCGGGGGCCGCCACGCGACCCCCGCCACTTCTTCTGACTCAGCTGCCGGAGAGGTGCTCCCGGCCCTGCTGCGCCTGGTCCTTGACGTCTGCGGCGGCGGACTGCGTCTCGGCCTTGACGGTGCTCGCCGACTCGCTCGCGGCATCCTTCACCGCGGTGGCGGCTTCCTGGGCGGGCTCCTTGAGGTTCGCGCCCACTTCCTTCGCGACGCTGCTGGCTTCGTCCATGAGCGGCTGGGCCTTGTCCTTCACATCGGACGCGACCTGCTTCTCCCGCTCGGATGCGGGGATCAGCGACGCTGCGAGCAGGCCGGCGCCGAAGGCGATGAGTCCGACGGCGAGGGGGTTGCCCTCCGCCTTCGCCACGACGCGGTCCTTGGCGTCGCCGACGTGGCCCATGGCTGACGAGCCGGCGCCCGACATGGCCGAACCGGTGTCGTCGGCTGCGCCCATGATGCGCTCGCGCACCGATCCGACGGCGCTGCGCACCTTGTCCTTCTGGCGGTCGACGATCTTCGACGGCGTCACCTTGTCGGCCAGCGCGTCGACGTCGCCGCCGAGCTCCTCACGCGTCCGCTCGATGTCGGCGCGGATCTGATCCGGGGAATCACTCATCGGTTCTCCTCATTCCTCTTCAGCGTTTCGGGGATTTCCTTGAGGGTCTCCACGGTCTGGGGAGCGCCCTCGACTTCCTTCATCTTGTTGCGGCCGATCACGTAGAGGATCGCCGCGATGACGCCCCACAGCACGGCAACGATCACGCCGGACCAGCCGCCGCCGACCAGCGTTCCCAACGCCCACCACAGGGCGAACGAGAGGAAGAACACCGCCATCAGCGCCGCGTAGCCGGCGCCGCCCAGCAGGCCGGCTCCCTTGGCGGAGCGGGTCGCGGACTCCTTGAGCTCCGCCTTCGCCAGGGCGACCTCCTGGCGCATCAGCGTGGAGATGTCGCGGGTCACCTCACCCAACAGGTCGCCGAGCGACGTGGTCGCCGCTTTCTGCTCAGATGGTGTGGCGTCGGACATCCTGCTCACCTTCTCCGGGCAGGCCGGGCGTCTGCGTCCCCGTGGACCGGTCGTACAGCGGCGTGTCCACCGGTGCGGCAACGTGTGCCGGCGGAACGGGTGCGGTCGTGCTCACGACTGCGGGTGCAGGCGTCGAGGGGACCGCGGGCATCGAAGCCTGCGCGGCCTTGTCATCCGAGGCGTTCGCGGCGAGGGCACGCGTGAGGCGGCCGACCACCACTCCGGCGATCGCTGCGCCGGCGATGAACATGCCGGGCCTGCGTCGCGCATAGTTCTTCACCTCGTTGAGGACCGAGCCCGGGTCGCGGTCGCCCAGCCACGATGCCGCCCCCGAGAGGCGGGTGGCTGCCTGGCGGACCAGGTCGGCTGCGACGCCCTGCTGATCGGCGTTGGTCGACATGGACTCCAGTTCGGAGCTGACCGAGCGCAGGCCGGAGGCGAGCCGCTCCTGCTGAGTGCTCGCCTGCTCCTTCAGCTCGTGCTGGGTCTGTGCGTACAGCTGCTTGGCCTGCGTACCGGCTTCGCCCAGGACGGTCGATGCTTCGGCTTTGACCGTGCTCGCGACATCCGTCGCCTTCGAGACAGTCGTGTCCTTCAGGTCGCTCGCCTCCGCCTTGGCGGTGTCGACCTTGCCTGATGCGCCGCCGTTGGCGGCACCCGTCGTGGTCGGCGTGCCCGACCCATAACTCTGTGACATGGTTGCCCCTTTCAGGCCGGGAGTTCTCCGGCATCCCCCTTTCTTACGTGGCCTCACCCCCTCCTGCTCAGGGCCTTGCGGAATCCGGGGATCAGTGCAATCGCACGAGCGGGCGCGCGTGTCAACCTACGGGTCCCTGGACGAGACGTTCAGTGCTGATAGGCGAAAATGGAGTCATGCCGTCCAACCCCTTCGACTCCCGTCCCTGGCTCGCCGCCTACGCCCCGGGCGTCCCCGCCGACATCGATGAACCGACGCAGACGCTCACGCAGATGATGGAGGCCAGCGTGAAGACCCACGCGCGGCGTCCTGCGCTGGAGTTCTTCGGCGCGGTGACGACCTACGGGCAGCTGGGGGAGCAGATCGGGCGCGCCGCCGAAGGGCTGCGGCGCCTGGGGGTGAAAAAGGGCGACCGGGTGGCGCTGGTGCTGCCGAACTGCCCGCAGCACGTCGTGGCGTTCTACGCCGTGCTGCGCCTGGGCGCGATCGTGGTCGAGCACAACCCGCTGTACACCGCGCGTGAGCTGCGTCACCAGTTCGAGGACCATGGCGCATCGGTCGCGATCGTCTGGGACAAGGTTCTCGACACGGTCGCGGACTTCCCGAAGGACGTCCGTCCCGGGCGCATCGTGAGCGTCGACATGACCACCGCTCTGCCGCTGGCCAAGCGCGTGGCGCTGTCGCTGCCGGTCCCCAAGGCCCGCACGTTGCGCGCCCAGATGACGACGACCCCCAAGCTGCGGCATCCCTACCGGTGGGACCAGCTGCTCGACCACCGTCGGGTGTCGTCGCGCGTCCCCGGTCCGGCGGTCGAGGACATCGCGGTGCTGCAGTACACCAGCGGCACCACGGGCTCTCCGAAGGGGGCCATCCTCACCCACGCGAACCTTCGCGCCAACGCCATGCAGGGTCGCGCCTGGGTGCCGGGCCTGGTGGACGGTGAGGAGACGTTCTACGGGGTGCTGCCGCTGTTCCACGCGTACGGCATGACACTCTGCCTCACCTTCGCAATGAGCATGGGGGCGAAGCTGGTGCTCTTCCCGAAGGTGGACATCGGACTGATGACGGATGCCGCGCGCAAGAGCCCGCCGACCTTCCTTCCGGGGGTGCCTCCGATCTACGACCTGCTCTCCCGCGCCGCTGAGCGAGGCACCATCGACCTGTCCACGGTGCGCTTCTCGATCTCGGGGGCGATGAGCCTGCCGGTGGCGACGGTGAGCCGCTGGGAGGAGGCCACCGGCGGCCTGCTGGTCGAGGGGTACGGGATGACGGAATCCTCACCCGTCGCTGTGGGCAACCCGATGGGGCACAGCAGGCGCCCCGGCACGGTGGGAGTGCCGTTCCCCAGCACCGAGATCCGCGTTGTCGACCCGGAAGATCCGGAAACGGACCGGCCGCTGGGGGAGCCCGGCGAACTGCTCGTGCGTGGTCCTCAGGTGTTCCAGGGCTACTGGGGTCGTCCGCAGGAGTCGGCCGCCGCGCTGATCGACGGCGGGTGGCTGCGCACCGGCGACATCGCGTCGGTGTCGGCCGACGGCTTCGTGACGATCGTCGACCGGCTCAAGGAGCTGATCATCACCGGCGGGTTCAACGTCTCGCCCACTGAGGTGGAAGACACGCTGCAGTCGCATCCGGACGTCGAGGGCGCGGCCGTCGTGGCCATGCCCCGCGCGCACGGCGGCGAGGAGGTCGCCGCGGCGGTGGTGCTGCGCGACGGCGCGACGCTCGACGTCGAGGGCCTGCGCGATTACTGCCGCACCCGGCTGGCCGCGTACAAGGTGCCCAAGCGCATCGTCCAGATGGACGACCTGCCGCGCTCCCTGATCGGCAAGGTACTGCGACGCGAGGTTCGGGAGCAGATGCTGGCCGGCTGAGAGATTTAAGGCCCCGGCGGGAAGCATTCTCACCGGGCCTGCAGCTGAGGCCGGGAGGCGCTGATGACCCGAACATCAGCGCCTCAACCGGGGTCTCTCAAGCTGGCAGGATCAACGCTACGGGGGCACTTCCTGCCCTGCTCCACCTTGACGCGCACCCCCGCTTCTGGTATCTGCTCCGATCGGCCTCCCGGCGGCATCCGGTTGTATACTGGCTATACCCCGAGGGGGTATCCAGGACACGACGAGGAGCGATCATGACGACGAGCGAGTACCAGGTGACGGGAATGACGTGCGGGCACTGCGAGGCGGCAGTGCGCGGCGAGGTCGCGAAGATCTCGGGCGTCGACGACGTGCAGGTGAGCGCGCAGACCGGTCGGCTCGTGGTCTCGGCGGGCGCTCCTGTCTCGGACGCCGACGTGATCGCCGCCGTCGACGAGGCCGGGTACGCCGCCTCCCGCGTCTGAGGGAGGACGACACGCGATGACGACCCTCGGCGCTGACCAGACCCGCTTCGAGCTCGAGATCGGCGGCATGACCTGCGCGTCGTGCGCCGCCCGCATCGAGAAGAAGCTCAACCGTCTCGACGGCGTGTCGGCCACGGTCAACTACGCCACCGAGAAGGCCCTGGTCACCGGTCCCGCAGGCCTCGCGGCGGCCACGGTGATCGCCGAGGTGGAGCGCACCGGTTACACCGCGGCGCTGCCGGCGCCGCCACAGGAGACCGAACGCTACGCGGGCGACACGGATCCGGAGCTGGGCAACCTGCGTCACCGTCTGCTGGTGTCGACCGCCCTCGCGGTGCCGGTGATCCTCATGTCGATGATCCCGGCGCTGCAGTTCCCCAACTGGCAGTGGCTGTCGCTGGTGCTCGCCGCCCCCGTGGTGGTGTGGGGGGCATGGCCCTTCCACCGCGCCGCGTGGATCAACCTGCGCCACGGCGCCGCGACGATGGACACCCTGATCAGCCTGGGCACCTCCGCCGCCCTGGCGTGGTCGCTGTACGCGCTGTTCTTCGGCACGGCCGGCATGCCGGGCATGACTCATCCGTTCTCGTTCACGATCGGCACCGCCGATGCTTCGGGTGACATCTACCTCGAAGTGGCAGCCGGGGTGACCATGTTCGTGCTCGCAGGGCGCTACGTCGAGAAGCGGGCCAAGCGCCAGGCCGGGGCGGCGCTGCGCGCCCTGCTGGAGCTCGGGGCGAAGGACGTCACCGTGCTCCGCGACGGCGTCGAGGGCCGCATCGCCATCGGCGACCTGCGGGTCGGTGACGACTTCGTCGTGCGGCCGGGGGAGAAGATCGCGACCGACGGCGTGGTCATCGCCGGATCGTCGGCCGTGGACGAGTCGATGCTCACGGGGGAGTCCCTGCCCGTGGAAGTCGGCGCGGGCGACGCCGTCACCGGCGCGACCGTCAACGCCGGGGGCCGCCTCATCGTCCGCGCCACTCGCGTGGGCGGGGACACCCGGCTGGCGCAGATGGCCCGCCTGGTCGAGCAGGCCCAGTCCGGCAAGGCCGACGTGCAGCGACTGGCCGACCGCATCTCGGGCGTCTTCGTTCCCATCGTCATCGTCGTCGCCCTCGCCGCGCTCGCGGGGTGGCTCATCGCGGGGTTCCCCGCGAGCTCGGCGTTCACCGCCGCCGTGGCGGTGCTGATCATCGCCTGCCCCTGCGCGCTGGGACTCGCGACGCCGACGGCACTGCTGGTGGGCACCGGCAGAGGTGCTCAGCTCGGCATCCTCATCAAGGGTCCCGAGGTGCTCGAGTCCACCCGCCGCGTCGACACGATCGTGCTGGACAAGACCGGCACCGTCACGACCGGTCAGATGAGCGTCGTCGACGTCGTGGCAGCCGAGGGCGAGGATGCCGCCGAGGTGCTGCGCCTGGCGGGCGCCGTCGAGCACGCCAGCGAGCACCCGATCGCGCAGGCGATCGCCGCCGCCGCGGCGCGGGTCGGCGGTCTTGGCGCCGTGGAGGACTTCCGCAGCTCCGCCGGCGCGGGCGTGGCGGGCGTCGTCGACGGGCATGCCGTGGTCGTAGGCCGCAGCGGGCTGCTCGACGAGTGGGCGCTTCGCCCGGGAGATGACGTCCAGGCCGCTGCCGCAGCGGCCTTCTCGCGGGGCCAGACCGCGGTGTTCGTCGCGTGGGATGGGCGCGTGCGGGGGGTCGTGGTGGTGGCCGACCGTCCGAAGCCCACGAGCGCCGCCGCCGTCGCGCAGCTGCGACGGCTGGGGCTGACCCCTGTGCTGCTCACCGGCGACAACACCGCCGTCGCGCGGCACATCGCCGCCGAAGTCGGCATCGACGAGGTCATCGGCGACGTGCTCCCGGCCGACAAGGTGGCAACGGTCGCGCGACTGCAGGCCGAGGGCAAGGTGGTCGCAATGGTGGGCGACGGCGTCAACGACGCCGCGGCGCTGGCGCAGGCCGACCTCGGCATGGCCATGGGGACGGGCACGGATGCCGCGATGGAGGCGGCCGACATCACGCTCGTCCGCGGTGACCTCGTCGCGGCGGCCGACGCCGTGCGCCTGTCGCGCCGCACGCTGCGCATCATCAAGTCGAACCTGTTCTGGGCCTTCGCGTACAACGTCGCCGCCATCCCGCTGGCCGCGTTCGGCCTGCTCAATCCCATGCTCGCGGGCGCGGCGATGGCGCTGTCGAGCGTCTTCGTGGTGGGGAACAGCCTGCGGCTGCGCAGCTTTCGCCCGCTCTCGCCCGCACCCGCCGATCCGAAGTGAGGAACCCGTCATGACCACCGTCGAACACGACGCCCACGACACCCACGTGCACGGATACATCACCGACAAGGAGAGGTACCTCAAGCGGCTCAAGCGCATCGAGGGCCAGGCCCGGGGCGTGCACAAGATGATCGACGACGAGAAGTACTGCATCGACATCCTGACGCAGATCAGCGCGCTGACCAGCGCCCTCAATTCCGTCGCCGTGGGCCTGCTCGAAGACCACCTGAAGCACTGCGTCGTCGATGCCGCGCGCCTGGGCGGTGACGAAGCCGACGCGAAGGTCGCCGAGGCGACGGCCGCCATCGCGCGTCTCGTTCGCTCCTGACCGGCAGGATCAGTCCCGCGGCAGCACGCCCACTCCGTCGCGCCGATCGAACACCAGGTGCGTCTCTGTGGAGCGCACGCTCGGGTGCACCGTGATGTGCTCGAGCACGAGGTCCCGGAGCGCATGCGCGTCGGCGGCGGCCACGTGCAGCACGAAGTCGTCCTCGCCGGCGACGTGGAACACCTCGATGACGCCGGGGATGTCCGTGAGCGCTTGGAAGAGCTCGGTGACGCCGCTCTTGGTGTGACTGCCCAGGCGCACGTTGACGATGGCTCGCAGGGGAAAGCCCAGCGCGGCGGTGTCGACCCTGGCACGGGTGTCGACGATGAGCCCGCGCTGCCGCAGCATGCGCACGCGGTGGGCGCAGGTGGACTCCGCCAGGTGCAGGCGATGGGCGAGCGCCTTGTTGGTGACGTCCGCCCGCGTGCTGAGTTCGGCGAGGATCGCCCGGTCGATGTCGTCGATCTCGTCGACGTCGGGTTGGGATCTCACCAACGGTGCGTCCTTCCTGACGGGTGCCGAGGCACGAAACACGGGATCTCGGGCTCGTCACGGCACATTCTGCGGTGATGCCGCGCATGTGCGGTGTTTCCCGCATCATATGGGCATGGACCTCCCTCACCGGCATCCCGACACCGCCGCCGTCCACGCCGGACGCGCCGACCTGGGCGCGCTGGGGGTGCATGCCCTCCCGCTGGACCTGTCGACCACCAATCCGCTGCCCGATGTGGAGCGCGGCGGCGACTCGTACGAGACCCTCGCCACCGGTGGCCGACCCACGGCGGACGACAGCTTCGTCTATGCCCGGCTGTGGAACCCCACCGTCGCGCGCTTCGAGGACGCGCTCGCCGAACTCGAGGGGGCCGAGGCTGCGGTCGCCTTCTCGACCGGCATGGCTGCCGTGACGGCGGCGATCCTCGCGCACACCCAGGCGGTGGGTCGCCCGCATGTCGTCGCGGTGCGGCCGCTCTACGGAGGCACCGATCACCTGCTGGCGGGCGGCCTGCTGGGCACCGAGGTCACCTTCTGCAACGAGGCCGACGTGGCCGGTTCCCTGCACGCCGACACCGGGCTCGTCATCGTGGAGACCCCGGCCAACCCCACGCTCGACCTCGTCGACATCGCCGCTGTGGTCGAGGCCGCCGCCGGCGTGCCGGTGCTGGTCGACAACACCTTCGCCACTCCGGTGCTGCAGCAGCCGCTCGCACTGGGGGCCGCGATGAGCCTGCACAGCGGCACGAAGTACCTGGGCGGGCACGGGGACACGATGGCCGGGGTCATCGCCTGCTCCGAGCACACCGCGCAGGCGCTGCGGCGGGTGCGGGCGATCACGGGCGCGCTCCTGCATCCCCTCGGTGCGTACCTGCTGCACCGGGGTCTCGCAACGTTGCCGCTGCGCGTGCGTGCCCAGCAGGAGAGCGCCGCCCGCATCGCCGCGTGGCTCCAGACGCACCCCGCCGTCGGGCGAGTGCACTACCCGGGGCTCGAGGACGACCCGCGCGGACTCATGGGGCGTCAGCTGCGCGGTGGTGGTGCCATGGTGGCCTTCGAGATGCGCGGCGGCTACCCGGCCGCCGCCGCCGTCGCCGAAGGTGTCGAGCTCTTCACCCACGCGGTGTCGCTCGGCGGCGTCGACTCGCTCATCCAGCATCCGGCAGCGCTCACGCACCGGCCCGTTGCGGCCGAGGCCCGTCCGTCGGCGGCGGTGCTGCGCGTGTCGATCGGGCTCGAGCACGTCGATGACCTCGTGGCCGACCTCGACCGGGCACTGCGCGCGGCCGAG
Organism: Microbacterium sp. zg.Y909; assembly: GCF_024626565.1. NCBI lineage: Bacteria > Bacillati > Actinomycetota > Actinomycetes > Micrococcales > Microbacteriaceae > Microbacterium > Microbacterium sp. zg.Y909. Next base: position 21,000 of record NZ_JANJFJ010000015.1, on the reverse strand, counting down.
GGCGCCGAAGCGGTGGCGGACGCCGAGGTCGCCCTGCAGGTCTGAGGCACACGTGGACGCAGAATGCCCCGGACCGGGTCCGGGGCATTCTGCTGTGGGCTAGGGACGAATACTCAGTCCTGGGCGTACCGCATCACGATGCGGCCTTCGATCTTGCCCTCTTCCATGCGGTGGAAGATGTCGTTGATGTCGTCGAGCTTCTCGACGGTGATGGTCGGGTGGATCTCGCCGCGGGCGAAGAAGTCCAGCGCCTCGACCATGTCCTGGCGGGTTCCGACGATCGAGCCGCGGATCGTGATCGCCCGCAGCACCGTGTCGAAGATGTCCGCGGGGAACTGCCCCGGGGGGAGGCCCACGAACACGACCGTGCCGCCGCGACGGCTCATGCCGGTGGCCTGCCCGAACGCCTGCGGGTGCACGGCGGTGACGAGCACGCCGTGGGCGCCGCCGGTGCGCTCCTGGATCTCGGCGATCGGGTCAGTCTTGGCCGCGTTGACCGTGATCTCGGCGCCGTGGCGGCGGGCGAGGAAGAGCTTGTCGTCGTCGATGTCGACGGCGGCGACGCGCATGCCCATCGCGCGGGCGTACTGCACGGCGATGTGGCCGAGGCCACCGATGCCGGAGATGACGACCCACTCGCCGGGCTTGACCTCGGTCATCTTCAGGCCCTTGTAGACCGTGACACCGGCGCACAGGATCGGGGCGACCTCATCGGGGTCGACGCCGTCGGGGATGCGGGCGGCGAAGCGCTCGTCGACGAGCATGTACTCGCCGAAGCTGCCGTCGATGGAGTAGCCGCCGTTCTGCTGTTCGGGGCACAGGGTCTCCCAGCCCTTGCGGCAGAACTCGCACACGCCGCAGGCGCTCCAGAGCCACGCGTTGCCCACCTTGTCGCCGACGGCGAGCGTGGTGACGCCTTCGCCCAGCGCGACGACCTCGCCGTAGCCCTCGTGGCCGGGGATGAGATCGGACTTCGGGGGCACGGGCCAGTCACCGCGGGCGGCGTGCAGGTCGGTGTGGCAGACGCCGCTGGTGATGACGCGGACCAGAGCCTGGCCGGGGCCGGGGGTGGGGATCGGCACCTCGGTGACGCTCAGTGGCTGGTCGGGAGCGGTGACGACGGCCGCACGCATGAGGCCGTCCGGAACGATGCCGCGGCCGGCGTTCTCGGCCGCGTTCGTCATCGTCGTCATGACAATCACTTCCTTCGGACGGACGGTCGCCGTCCCTCGGCCAAAAATCATAGCGCTATGGTCAGACCACAGCAAGGGCCGCAAGAAAAGCGGCGACCCCCGCGGAGGATCGCCGCTTTCCTCGGGTCGCTCAGGCCGTCTGTCCGGAGTGCTCGCCCTCGGCGATCTCTTCGACCACCTTGGCGTTGAAGGCGGGCAGGTCGTCGGGGGTGCGGCTGGAGACCAGCCCGGCATCCACGACCACTTCCTTGTCGACCCACGACGCGCCGGCGTTGCGCAGATCGGTCTTCAGGCTCGGGTAGCTGGTGATCGTGCGTCCGCCGAGCACGTCGGCGTCGGCGAGGATCCACGCGCCGTGGCAGATCACGCCGACCGGCTTGTGCTGGGCGAAGAAGTCGCGGGCGAAGGCCACCGCCGCTTCGTCCATGCGCAGGTCGTCGGCGTTGACGACTCCGCCCGGAAGGACGAGGGCGTCGAAGTCCGCAGCCTGTGCCTCTGACACCGAGAGGTCGACCGTCTGCTCATGGCCGTTCTTGCCGGTCACGGACCCGTCTGCGGGGGAGACCAGCGTCGCTGCGGCGCCGGCCTGGGTCACCGCCTGCCACGGGGAGGTCAGCTCGCTGTCTTCGAAGCCGTCGGTCAGCAGGAACGCCACGCGCTTGCCGGTGATGTCCTCGGTCATGTCGTCGTCCTTTCGTCGGTGCGCCGGGACTGCCCCCGGCGCGCATTCCACGGTAAGGACGACCGGCGGCGGGTGCCGCGGGCTTGCGCATGCGGCGCGGGTGACCTACAGCGGGGCTAGTGTGGAGCGCATGGCCACCACCCCGAACGCGCCCCTGACCCAGCCCCTCGCACCCGTCGCTGAGGAGAAGAACCTGCTGCCCCTCGCCGAGGAGAGCTCCTCGTGCTGCGGCGGCAGCTCGTGCTGCGGCAGCTGACCCGCGCTCTTTAGCGGTCGTCGCCCCAGTCCTCGGTCCCGGGGGCGTCGGTGGGCTCCGGCTCGAGTTCGCCCTCGTGTCCCTTCGCCGGGGACGGGCTGACCAGTTCCTCTTCGGGGATCTTCTTCAGCGCATCGATCTCTTCGCGCAGCTCGTCCAGCTGCGCCCGGTCGGCGTCGTCGGGAGTGTGGTTCATGCCGACACCCTACCCGCGGGCCGACGTAGGCTGAACGGATGACCATGGGCATGGGCGGCGGCGGGCCGCGCGGCGGATTCCGCGGCGTCGACGAGTCCGCACAGCGGCGCATCAACGCCCAGGCCCCCCGCATCCCCGGCCTCGGCCGGCGGGTGGTGGAGCTGTTCCGGCCCTACCGCGCACGCATCGCGGTCACCGGCCTGCTGGTGATCCTGGGCTCGGCGCTGGCCGTCGTCCCGCCGCTTCTGGTGCAGCGGGTGTTCGACGACGCGCTGTTCCCGACCGACGGCTCGGGGCCGGACCTCTCGCTGCTCCTGCGTCTGGTCGCCGTCATGATCGGGCTCTTCCTGGCGTCGGCCGGGGTCAACGTCCTGCAGACGTGGCTGACCGCGACGGTAGGCAACCGCGTGACCGGCGACCTGCGGGTGCGATTGTTCGACCACCTGCAGGCCATGGAGCTCGCCTTCTTCACCCGCACCAAGACCGGTGTCATCCAGTCGCGCCTGCAGAACGACGTCGGCGGCGTCTCGGGGGTCCTCACCAACACCGTCACGAGCATCCTCGGCAACGCGGTGACGGTCGTCGCCTCGCTCGTGGCGATGATCATCATCGACTGGCGCCTGACGATCGTCGCCGTCGTGCTCATGCCTGCGCTGGTGCTCGTGCAGCGCAAGGTCGGTCAGGTGCGTGCGCGCATCGCGGGGGAGACGCAGGAGTCGCTGTCGGAGCTGACGGCGATCACGCAGGAGACTCTGAGCGTCTCGGGCATCCTGCTGTCGAAGTCGTTCAACCGGCAGCGCACCGAGTCTGCCCGCTACCGCGCCGAGAACGGCAATCAGGTCGTGCTGCAGGTGCGCCGGGCGATGAGCGGCCAGGGCTTCTTCGCCGTCGTGCAGGTGCTCATGGCGAGCGTGCCCGCCGTGATCTACCTCGTCGCGGGCTACCTCATCGTCGGAGGAAGTCCCGACATCACCGCCGGCACCATCGTCGCCTTCACCACGGTGCAGGCGCGGCTGCTGCAGCCGCTCACCGGCCTCATGCGCGTGGCGCTCGATCTGCAGACCTCCTCGGCGCTCTTCGCGCGCATCTTCGAATACCTCGACCTCACGCCGGCGATCGGCGACGCCCCCGACGCCGCCGACGTCGCGCAGGGGCCGGGGCCGCTGGGACGGGTGGAGTTCCGCGACGTCGTCTTCCGCTATCCGGATGCCACGGGCGACACCCGACCCACGCTGAACGGCGTCTCGTTCGTCGCGGAACCCGGGCAGCACGTCGCCTTCGTCGGCCCCTCGGGGGCAGGAAAGACCACCGTGCTGTATCTCGCGCCGCGGCTCTACGAGGCCTCGGACGGCACCGTGCTCTTCGCGGGCACCGATGTGCGCAGGCTCCGCCACGAGTCGCTGATCGACCAGGTCGGGATCGTGTCGCAGGAGACCTACCTCTTCCATGCCACGATCCGGGAGAACCTTCGCTACGCCAAGCCCGACGCCACTGACGAGGAGCTCGCTGCCGCGTGCGCCGCGGCGAACATCGACCACATCATCAGCGGCTTCCCCGCCGGCTACGACACGGTCGTCGGTGAGCGCGGCTACCGGCTCTCCGGCGGTGAGAAACAGCGCATCGCCATCGCCCGCGTGCTGCTGAAGGATCCGCCCGTGCTGCTGCTGGACGAAGCGACCTCGGCGCTGGACACCGTCTCGGAGCGCGTGGTGCAGGACGCCCTGGATGCCGCCGCCCGCGGCCGCACGACCCTGTCGGTGGCCCATCGCCTCTCGACGGTGATCGGCGCGGACGTGATCCACGTCGTCGAGGCTGGGCGCATCGTGGAGTCGGGCACCCACCGGGAGCTGCTGGCCGCCGGCGGGCTGTACGCCAAGCTCGCCGCCGAGCAGGTCGCCGCCTCCCGGGTGCTCGAGACCGAAGAGTCCATCGCGCGGCGCGTGGAGTAGCCCGCGCCCGCGGCCCGCGGCTCAGAACAGCAGTGCTGCGGCGGCCAGCCGTGCCGTGCGGTCGTCCAGCGGGGCGTGCGCGCCGCCGCGCGCCCAGACCTCGCGGACGAAGGCGCCGAGCGCGCGCCGATAGGCATCGTCGGGGTGGATGCGGGCGATCTCCACGAGCGGGGGGAGGTCCATCGAGAGGATGAGCTGCACGCGGGCGCGCACCGCGGCATCGTGTCCGCCGGCGGCGAGCACCTCGAGGCCTTCGGTCATGGCGGAGAGGTAGTCCCGCAGCACCGGCAATGCGCTCTTGCCCTGGGTGATCGACGAGCCGTCCGCGCGCTCGCGCCAGTGCACCACGACGTCGGGCACCGTGTCGAACCGGCGCGCGCGGCTGTACATCTGCTGCGCGACGATCTGGTCCTCGTACAGGCGCCCGTCGGGAAAGCGCAGCCCGGCGCGTCGCCAGAAGTCGGTGCGGCTGACCTTGGACCAGGCCACGATGTTGCCCGACGACTCGGGGTGCGCCTCGATCGTCGTGCCGCGGCGCGCCGGGTCGGTGGCAGCCGCGACCCACGGCTGCACGAGCCCGGCGGCGTACTCTCCCGTGGCATCCGGACGCAGGCGCACGTAGGCGCCCACAGCGAAGTCGCTTCCGGTCTCGTCGAGCACGCCGACGAGCCTCTCCAGGGCCGTCGGGGTGAGCACGTCGTCAGCGTCGAGGAAGCCGAGGTAGGGGGTCTCCACGAGGGCGACGCCGGTGTTGCGGGCGGTGCTGAGGCCCCGGCGCTTCTCGTGGCGCACGAGGCGGAAGCGCGGGTCGGTGGCTGCAGCGGCGGCGAAGATCTCGCCGGTGGCATCGGTGGAGGCGTCGTCGACGAGGATCGCCACCCAGTTCGTCAGGGTCTGCCCGCGGAGGGACTGCAACGCCTCCTCGGCGTAATCGGCGACGTCGAACCCGGGCACGATGACGGTGATCGCGGCTCTCACGTGCCTGATCGTACCGCCGCGACCGATGAGGCGACGGCCGCGGACAGTGCCGCCGGGTCGGGGACGGGGCCGTGCCCGAAGGTGAAGCGCACCGCCGTCTGCGCGACCTCGGGCGCGATGCCGAGGGCCAGGAGCACGTGCGACGGCTCGTCGCTGCCGGCGGCGCAGGCTGACCCGCTGGAAGTCACGATGCCGCGGCGCTCGAGCTGCAGCAGCACCGCTTCGCCGCTCGCCCCGGCGAAGGTGAAGCTCGCGCTGCCCGGAAGACGGCGGACGCGGTGGCCGGTGAGCTGGGCGCCGGGGACGGTCGACAGCACCGCCTCGATGAAGGCGTCGCGCACCGCGGCGACCCGTGCTGCGGCATCCGCGCGTTCCGCCTCGGCCATCTCCAGCGCGACAGCGAGCCCCATGGCCCCGGCGACGTTCTCGGTGCCGCTGCGGCGGCCGCGCTCCTGACCGCCGCCGTGCACGAGCGGCTCGAGCGGGACGCGGCCGCGCACGGCGAGGACGCCCGTGCCCTGCGGGGCGCCGACCTTGTGCCCCGCGATCGACAGGGCATCGGCGCCGGTGCCGGCGAGGGGAAGCCACCCCGCGGCCTGCACGGCGTCGAGGTGAAGCGGTACGCGGTGCGCGGCGCAGACGGCCGCGAGCGCTGCGGCATCCTGCACCGTGCCGACCTCGTTGTTGGCATAGCCGATCGACACGACGGCCGTGCGGGGACCGATGACCTCGGCGAGCCGATCGGGGTCGATGAGGCCGGTTGCGTCGACGGGGAGGAGGATGACCTCCGCACCGTGCAGGCGTTCCAGGTAGTCGCGCGACGCCAGGACCGACTCATGCTCGATGGCGGTCGTGATCACCTGGCGTCTCTGGGGGTCGACGTTGCGGGCGCCCAGGGCGATGCCCTTGACCGCCAGGTTGTTGGCCTCTGTGCCGCCGGCGGTGAAGACGACGTCGGCCGGGCGCATGCCCAGCACCCGCGCGACGCGGGAGCGCGCATCGGCGAGTGCGCCGGCGGCCGCCTCGCCGACGGTGTGGTGGCTCGACGGGTTGCCGAATCCGTGCGTGAGAAAGGGCTCCATCGCCTCGAGCACCGCGGGGCGCACGGGCGTCGTCGCGGCGTGATCGAGGTAGAGCAGCGACACGTCAGGCCTCGAGGGCGATGTCGAGGCCGAGATCCAGGGCCCGCGCCGAATGGGTGAGCGCGCCCACCGAGATGACGTCGACCCCCGTCTCGGCGATGGCCCGGACGGAGTCGAGGGTGACCCCGCCGGATGCCTCCACCGTCGCCCTGCCCGCGATGATCTCGACGCCTGCGCGCAGCATGTCGAGCGTGAAGTTGTCGAGCATGACCGTGCCGACGTCGGCGGCGAGCACCGCTTCGATCTGGTCGATGCTGTCGACCTCGACCTCGACGTGCGTCGTGTGCGGCAGCTGGGCAATCGCGCCCTGCAGGGCCGCGGTCACGGACACGCCCTTCTGCCGCAGCACGGCGAGGTGGTTGTCCTTGACCATGACGGCATCCGACAGCGAGAAGCGGTGGTTGTGGCCGCCGCCGTTGCGCACGGCGTGGCGCTCGAAGGCGCGCAGTCCGGGCGTCGTCTTGCGGGTGTCGGCGATGCGGGCGCCGGTGTGGGCGACTTCGGCGACGTAGAGCGCGGTGAGGGTGGCGATGCCGCTCATGCGCTGCACGAAGTTGAGCCCCACCCGCTCGGCGGTGAGCACGGCCCGTGCCGGACCGGTGACGACGGCCAGCGTGTCACCCGCCGCGAACAGCTCGCCGTCCTCGACCCGCAGTGACACGTCGCAGCGGGGGTCGGTGAGGCGGAAGGCGGCCTCGAAGACATCGCCCCCCGAGAACAGGCCCTCTTCGCGGGCGACCAGCGCGGCGCGGGCCGTCGCGGTCTCGACGATGAGGCTCTCGCTCGTGAGGTCGCCCCAGGGTGCGTCCTCGTCGAGGGCTGCGCGGACGGTGCGGTCGATGACGGTGCGGGTGAGCATCACACGGCTCCTTGAGTGACGAGGGCGGGAACGGCGTCCCGCCGGTGGTGAGCCCCGACCGATGCGGTGCGGGCATGGGCGGCGGCGACGAGGTGCTCGGCCACGAGCAGCAGGTTCGCGTCCTCGTGCTCAGCGGCGGTGCGGGGCTCGCGCGCGTCGGCGCGCCAGCCCGCGAGGACGGATGCCGCGTGGGCGAGCCCGGGCTCGTCGCGCTCGAGGCCCGCCGCTTGCCACATCAGCCGCTGCAGCGCCCCGCGGGTGAACGCAGGGAGCGCGGCGGCTGCGGGCGAGGCCGTGGCGATGGTCGTCGCGGCGGCGGCGGTGGGAGCCGAGGCGGGCCAGGGGAGGCGGGCGTCGCCGGCGATCACGTCGCCGGCGCGGGCGCCGAAGACGGCTCCCTCCAGCAGCGAGTTCGACGCCAGCCGGTTGGCCCCGTGCACGCCGGTGCGGGCGACCTCACCCACGGCGTAGAGCCCGGGCACGCTGGTGCGGCCGTACAGATCGGTGTCGATGCCGCCCATCAGGTAGTGCGCCGCCGGGGTCACCGGGATCGGCTCGCGCGCCCAGTCCCAGCCGCGGGCGCGGACGGCAGCGTCGATCGTGGGGAAGCGCTCGGCGAGGAACGCGGCGGTCGCTCCCGGGGTGGGGCGGATGCCGGTGGCATCCAGACGCACGGGTCGGCCGTTCTGCGCCGTCACCTGCTGGGCGATGGCCCGGGCGACGACGTCCCGCGGCGCGAGCTCGCCGTCGGGGTGCGCGTCGAAGGCGAACCGGCGGCCGTCGTCGTCGATCAGCACCGCGCCTTCGCCGCGGACAGCCTCGGACACGAGGAACGGCTCATCGCCGGGGAGGACGGTGGGGTGGAACTGGACGAACTCGAGGTCGCTGACCGCCGCGCCGAGGCGGAGAGCTGCGGCGATGCCGTCGCCGGTGGCCACCGGAGGGTTCGTCGTGTGCGCGTACAGTCGGCCGGCACCGCCGGTGGCTAGCACGACCGCATCGGCGTGCAGGCGCACCGGGGCGGGGACGGCGCGCCCCGCCCCGCCTGCGGCACCGGCTGCCGGCGCCGGTGCTGTGCGCGCCACATCGATTCCGGTGACGCGACGCGGGGTCTGCACGACGCCGAGGAGGAACGCGTGCTCCATGACCCGCACGCCGGCGGCGCGCACGGCATGCACGAGCGCGTGCTCGATGGCCCGCCCGGTGGCATCGCCGCCGGCGTGCACGATGCGCGGGTAGGAATGCGCGGCCTCGCGACCCTTGCGGAAGGCGCCGTCGGCGTCGCGGTCGAAGGCGACCCCGAGCTCCACGAGCTCCCCGATGCGCAGGGCGCCCTCGGTGGCCAGCACCCGCACCGCGGCGGGGTCCGAGAGCCCGGCCCCGGCGGCGAGGGTGTCACGGATGTGCGCGTCGACGCTGTCGTCGGGGAACAGCACGCCGGCGATGCCGCCCTGGGCGAACCGGGTGTTGGTGTGCCCGAGCACGTCCTTCGTCACGAGGGTCACCGTGCAGCCCGCAGCCCGGGCGTGCAGCGCCGCGGCGAGGCCGGCGATGCCGGAGCCCACCACGACGACGGCGGTCACGGCCGTGCCTGTGCGGACGCGGGTGGCTTCGCGGCGAGCATGCGCTCCAGCGCCACCCGGGCGGGGTCGGCGACGTCCTGCGGCACCGTGATGCGGTTGACGACGGTGCCGGCGACGAGGGACTCGAGCACCCAGGCGAGGTAGCCCGGGTGGATGCGGTACATGGTCGAGCACGGGCAGACCACGGGGTCGAGGCAGAAGATCTCGTGCTGCGGGTGCTCCGCCGCCAGGCGCCTGACGAGGTTGATCTCGGTGCCGACGGCGAAGGTGGTGGGACCGGGCGCGGCCTGGATCGCCTTGCGGATGTAGTCGGTGGACCCGGCCTCGTCTGCGGCATCCACGACGGGCATGGGGCACTCCGGGTGCACGATCACGCGCACGCCGGGGTGCTCGGCGCGGGCCTTGTCGATCTGCTCGACGGTGAACCTGCGGTGCACCGAGCAGAAGCCGTGCCACAGGATCACCCGGCTGTCCTGCAGGGTTGCGGCATCCGTCCCGCCCCAGGGCTTCGTCGGATTCCACATCGGCATCTGCTCGAGCGGCACGCCCATGGCCTTGGCGGTGTTGCGGCCGAGGTGCTGATCGGGGAAGAACAGCACCCGCCGTCCCCGCTCGAAGGCCCATTCCAGCACGGTGCGGGCGTTGGACGAGGTGCAGACGATGCCGCCGTGGCGGCCGACGAATCCCTTGATCGCGGCGGAGGAGTTCATGTATGTCACCGGGATCACCGGCACGCGTCCGTCGGCGCCGGCCGCGGACATGTCCCCGAAGACGTCCTCGAGCTGCTCCCAGCACTCCTCGACCTGGTCGATGTCGGCCATGTCGGCCATCGAGCACCCGGCGGCGAGGTTGGGCAGGATCACTGCCTGGTCGGGCTGTGAGAGCAGGTCGGCGGTCTCGGCCATGAAGTGCACGCCGCAGAACACGATCGCCTCGGCCTGGGGGTGCGCCTTGGCGGCCCCGGCGAGCTGGAACGAGTCGCCCACGTAGTCGGCGTGGCGCACGACCTCGTCGCGCTGGTAGAAGTGGCCGAGCACCACGACGCGGTCGCCGAGGGCGAGCTTGGCGGCGCGGATGCGCAGGTCCAGCTGCTCGTCGGTGGCGTCCCGGTACTCGGCGGGAAGCTCGCCCTGCCGCGGTGCGCCGGTGGGGATGACGTCGCCCATCGACGCGCCGGGTCCGTAGCCGGGCCGGGTGTCGAACTCCCAGGGTCCGGCGGCGAGGTCGGTGTTGCAGGTGGCGCCGGGGGCGACACCCGAGACGATGGCCTGGATCTCGACGTCGACGCTCGGGGAGGCGATGGGCCGGCCCGACGCGGGGCGCGGCTGCAGAGTCAGTGGGGTGGGGGTCATGACGGTGTCCTTCAGCGGGGGAGGGGGCCGCGATCGGCCAGTTCGACGTCGTGGTTGTAGCGGTACAGCCTCGCGGGGCGGTGGCTGCCGGTGCGGAAGTCGTCGGTGGGGATGAGGGTGCCCGACGTGTCGACCTGACGGCGGAAATTCGCCGGGTCCAGCCGGCGCCCGAGGATCGCCTCGTAGACCTCCCGCAGTTCGGCCAGGGTGAACTCCGCCGGCAGCAGGCCGTGCGCGATGCGGCTGTAGCCGACCTTGTTGCGCAGGCGCCACAGGGCGTAGTCGACGATCTGGGCATGGTCGAAGGCGAGGGGAGGGAGGGATGCCGCGTCGAACCACGCGACGTTGTGCTGTGCTTCGGCGGCATCCGCCTCGTCGGGGCGCACCAGGGCCCAGTAGACGATGGAGATGACCCGGCTGGGCGAGCGGTCCACGTCGCCGAACGCGTAGAGCTGCTCGAGGTAGCTGGGGGCGAGCCCTGTCGTCTCGGCGAGGGTGCGCGCCGCCGCGGCGTCGAGGTTCTCGGCGACGTCGAGCCACCCGCCGGGGAGCGCCCAGCGCCCTTCGTACGGGTCGCGGGTGCGTTTGACCAGCGGCAGCACGACGGCGGCCCGCTCGTCGCCGGCAGTGCGGCGCAGGCTGAAGATCACCGTCGAGACGGCGACGCGGATGCCGGGCGTTCGTGTCATCATGACCCTAACTGTGTGCTGGCGATCTTAGTGTCGAGATGACCTGAACCGCAACCGCCCCCGGACGGGCGTCATCACAGGCGAGTCCCCTACGCTGACGGTTTCGGGGGAGGGCACGCATGATCGTCGACATCGTGGTGATCGCGGTGCTCGTGGTCGCACTCGTGATGGGAATCCGCAGCGGGCTGCTCGCCGGGGTCGGCGCCCTGGTGGGCCTCGCGGTGGGAGCGCTCGTGGCCTACTGGGTGGTGCCGATGATCCTTCCGGCGCTCAGCGACGTGCTTCCCTCGCCGGGATGGCGCAGCGTGGCGGTCATCGTCGGCACTCTCGCTTTCGTGGGACTCGCCGCGGGACTGGGGTCGGCCCTCGGCTCGATCGGACGCCGGGGAGTCGACCGCATACGACTCGGATGGCTCGAGCGCGTGCTCGGCGGCGCCCTGAGCGTCGTGGTCGCGGCGCTCGCCGTCTCGCTCGTCGCCCAGACCGTGGTGGTCTCGGGTAATCCGCTGCTGTCCACGATGGTGTCGTCCTCGCGTCTCGTGCGCACGATCGACACGCTGACCCCGCCGCCGGTCGACGCCGCCCTCGCACAGGTGCGCGGCGCCTTCCTGGAGGAAGGGCTGCCCCGCCTCGGCGACCTGTTCGGCCCGAGCGTCGTGCTCGATCCCGCAGCGCCCGCGCCCGAGCTCGCGCTGGACGATCCGCGCCTGCAGGCGGCGGCGCAGGCGGTGGCCCGCATCTCGGGGGTGGCGTACGCGTGCGGCACCAGCTCGACGGGGACGGGCTTCGTCGCCGCGGACGATCGCATCGTGACCAATGCCCATGTCGTCGCAGGGGTCACCGACCCGGTGGTGGAGCTGCCGGACGGGACGGTCCGGCAGGGGCGGGTGGTGTACTTCGACGCGGCGGACGACCTTGCCGTCATCGCCGTCGCCGACATCGAGGTCGCGCCGCTCACCATCGCCGCCACACTCGCCACCGGCGACGAGGCGATCGTGCAGGGCTACCCCTTCGGCGGCCCCTTCTCGATGGGCGGTGCCCGCGTGCTGTCGGTCGGTGCGGTGGAGGTCCCCGACATCTACGAGACCTCGTCGTCACCGCGCGAGATCTACGCCCTGTCCGCCTCGGTGCGCCCCGGCAACTCGGGGGGACCGCTGCTGACGCCCGGGGGAGAGGTGGCCGGCGTGGTGTTCGCCCGCGCGGAGTCGGGGGAGGACATCGGATACGCCATGACGCCGGCCGAATTCGCCCCGGTCGTGGATCAGGCGCCGTCGCTCACGCAGCCGGTGTCGACGGGTTCCTGCGCGCAGTGACGCCGCTCATCGCCACGCAGGCGATCCTCAACCCTTGACGGCACCGGCCATGACACCGGCTACGAGCTGCCTGCCGAGGAACACGAACGCGACGAGCAGAGGCAGCGCGATGAGGAAGACGCCCGACATGATGAGGGCGTGATCGGCCGTGAACGCACCGCTCAGCTGCGGGATCACGAGCGGGAGCGTCTTCTGGCTGCGCAGGACCACCGACGGCCAGAAGAAGTCGTTCCATGAGCCGACGAAGGTGAACAGCGCCAGTGTGGCTGCCGCCGGCCGTGCTGCCGGGAGGGCGATCGACCAGAACGTGCGGAAGACCGTCGCGCCGTCGACGCGCGCCGCCTCGATGAGCTCGTAGGGCAGCGCCTCCTTGAGGTACTGCGTCATCCAGAACACCCCGAACGCCGTCACGAGACTCGGCACGATCAGAGCGGTGAGCGAGTCGATCCACCCGAACTCGTTCATCATGATGAACATGGGGACGGTGCCCAGCTGCATCGGGATCGCCAGCGTTGCGATCACGAAGACATAGAGGGCGTTGCGGGCGCGGAATCCCAGCTTGGCGAAGGCGAACCCGGCGAGGGTCGAGAAGAAGACGGTCGCGGCCGACACGAGCACGGCGACGATGAGCGAGTTGGCGAACGACGTCCAGAAGTCGATCTGGTGATTCGAGATGATCGCGCCGATGTTGGCCAGGAGGTTCGGGCCTGGCACGAGACGCGGCAGCGCCGACTGCGCGATCTCCAGCCGCGTCGACGAGCCCAGGATCGCGGCGTAGTAGAGCGGGAAGATCGACGCCACGACGACCACCGACAGGAGCCCGTAGGTGACCCAGCCGGGCCGGCGGCCACCCGAGTCGTCGCTTGGCCTGCTGAGGTTGACCGGCTTTCCCTTCGCCGCGCGCCGCTCTGCATACTTCTTGGCCCCCGGGCCGGAGATGTTCTCGATCAGCGCGGTGCTCATCGCTCGGATCCTTCCGTGACGGTGGGGCGTTCGGCGTGGGTGGTGGGGGCGTTGGCCTCGGCACGCACCTGCGCGACGAGCTTCTTCGCTGCCGCGCGGGAGGCCCGCGTCGGCCTGGAGCCGCTGTCGGCGATCGCGCGGGTGAGGAAGAAGTTCAGCAGGGTGAAGACGATGATCACGAGCGCGAAGAGCCACGCGACGGCGGCGGCCTGGCCCATGCGGTCCTGCCAGTCGCCGAAGCCGAGGTTGAACAGGTACAGGACGGTGGTCAGCCACTGGTCATCGGAGCCGCCCTGGCCCGTGCCGCCGCTCCCGCTGCCGTCGAAGACGCGCGCCTCGTCGAAGACCTGCAGACCGCCGATGGTCATCGTCAGGATGACGAAGATCATCGTGGGGCGGATGCTCGGGATCGTCACCGAGAAGAACTGTCGCGCCCGGCCGGCGCCGTCGATTGTGGCCGCCTCATAGAGATCCCGCGGCACGGCCTGCATCGCGGCGAGGAAGATCAGCGCGTTGTACCCGGTCCAGCGGAAGACGATCATCGTCGCGATCGCAACATGGGAGAGGAACCGGTTGTGGAAGAAGGGGGAATCCACGTCGGTGAACCACCCGAGGTCGTGCAGCAGCGGCGTGACGAGCCCGAACTGCCCGAAGACCTGCGAGAAGATCATCGCCGAGGCCACGGGCATCACCACGAACGGGATGAGGATGCTCATGCGCCAGAAGGTCTTGGTGCGCAGGTTCTGATCGAGAATCGCCGCGATCAGCAGCGACAGGATCAGCTGCGGCACGAGCGCCAGCACGAAGATCGAGAACGTGTTCTGCAGCGAGGTCCAGAACGCCGGCTGGTTGAGGACCCAGGCGAAGTTGTCGAGCCCGACGAACTCGCCCTGGCCGAGGCGCCGGTCCCACTCGTGCAGGGCGACCCAGATGTTGAAGATGATGGGGAAGAAGCCGAAGACCGCGAAGCTGAGGAAGAACGGCGAGATGTAGAGGTAGGGCGAGACCTTGATGTCCCACCTCGACAGCTTGCGGGAGAATCCGACGCGGCGCGGCGCCGGGGTGAGGGGTGTCATGTCTCGGCCTCTTTCATTCATCGTCGAATTCCGAAATGCCGCCCTGGCCCGGCGTGAGGATGCCGGGCCAGGGCAGCGATGAGGGGTGATCACTCGGTCAGGCCGAGGGCGTCGAACTCCGCCACCGTCGACTTCCACGCGGCCGAGGTGTCCTCGTTGCCGGTCTCGATGCGACGGATGCCGTCCATCACCAGCGTCTGGATGCCGGCGAAGTTCACGCCGCGGTATCCGCCGGCCGCCTTGTCGCCTGCCGACTCGGCCAGAGCGGCGTAGATGCCGCCGGTGGCCTGGTCTCCGAAGAACTCGTTCGGTGTCTCGGAGACCGTCGGGTCCGCCATGGCGTCCAGCTGCGAGGGGAACTGGCCGTTCAGCAGGAACATCTCCACGGCCGCCTCGGGTGAGGTGAGGAAGTCGGCGAGCTCCGTGGCCGCATCGGTGTTGTCACCGGTGGCCGGCACCGCGAAGAACGAGCCGCCCCAGTTGCCGCCGCCGTCGGGGAAGATCTCCGCGATCTGCCAGCCCTCCAGGCCGGCTGCGTTCTCCGCGATGATGCCCGTCGCCCACGCGGGGGTGATGACCGTGGCCCACCGGCGCGCCTGGAACCCGGCGTCCCAGTCGGCATGCCCGATGCCGACCCCGGCCGAGACGCCGTCTTCGGCGGCCTGGCCGAACAGGGTGAACAGGTCCTCGATGTCGGTGTTGTCGGCCAGCGGCATCGCGTCGCCGCTGTCGGGGTCCTCGAAGGCGCTCGGCAGCTGGTTGATCGCAGCCTGGAAGGCGGTGCTGGTCGAGTCGATCCAGGCGGCGTCAGAGACCCCGGTGAACTGCCGGCCGGCGTCGAGGAACGATTCCCACGTGGCATCCTCGCCGCCGATGAACTCCGTGAACCCGGCAGGGTCTGCGGGCAGGCCCGCAGCCTGCATCAGGGTGGAGTCGTAGGCGATCGCCAACGGACCGATGTCCATGCCGTAGCCCTTGATCTCGTCGCCCACCGAGCCCTGGGAGACCTTCCAGTCGACCCACCGGTCCTCGACGGCCGGCAGCGTCACCCAGTCCTCGGGAACGGCCATCATCTCGGTCCACCAGTCGAGCTCGACCAGGTGCACGTCGGACAGTCCCGCACCGTTGGACCCGAGTCCGTTGCGCAGCACGGTCTGGGCAGAGGCGCCGTCGGCGAAGGAGTTGATCTCGACGGCGATGCCGGTCTCCTCGGTGAACTGCTCGAGAAGGGTCTCCGGGATGTCGACCCAGGTCGCGATCGTCAGCGCGTCGGGCGAGTCGCCGCCGTCCTCGCCGCCGCCCGCGCTGCATCCGGAGGTCACGAGCGCAGTGGTGGCGATGAGCGCGACGAACGCTCCGGTCTTGCGGGTGAATCTCATCATCGAGTCCTTTCGTGTGGATGGTCAGGGCAGGTCGGGGGCAGCGGCGAGGGAGGCCACGGCCCACGGGGGCAGCTCGAGGTCGATCCGGAGAGTGCCGTCTTCGGAGGCGGTGACGATGCTGCGCCGCAGCCGGTCGGCGACGTCGCGGAGCTGCTCGGTCTGGGCGGGGCTGAGGTTCAGCGGCGCTCCCATGGCGTACCAGGCCTCGGCGACGTTGCCCGACTCCCAGTCGACGATCTCGAGCGTGAACCGCGCCCGCGGGGGCAGGCCCTCGAGCGTGTGCCGAATGCGGCGGGCCGGGCCCATGCGGGCGAGCTCGCGCGTGTCGGCGTAGGTGCGACGCGCCTCCAGGCCGGTCGTCCCCATGTCATCGGGGTAGTTGTAGAAGACCGCCGACACCGCGCCGGTCAGCGAGGACCGGGTGATGATGCCGTGGGGCGTCTCGGCTACCACGCGGTCGCCCAGGCGGTTGAGCATCGCCATCGCGTGGAACGTCGGCTTGTGCAGCCCCTGCTCGTTGATCAGTCCGAATCCGCCGTGGAAGGGGCCGATGCCGCCGCCGCCCTCCTCGAAGACGTCCGTGAACGTCCAGTACGAGATCGACTCCGCCATCGAGGCGCCCTTGAGGAATGCCCGCACGATGTAGGCAGCCGCGAAGAGCGTGTCGTGCATCGCGTCGCGACTGGAGGGGGACGTCGACCACTCGGTGATGTGCAGCTCGGCATCGGGGTAAGGGCTGTCTGCCATGAGCCGGCGCATGAGCTGCAGGTCCACGTGGGTGGCGTCCCTCTGGCGCGTGATGGCCTTGCCGCGACCGGTGGAATCCGCGGCGTAGTCGGTGGGGTACAGGTGAGTGGAGAGGAAGTCGAGGGGGACGTCGCGCTCGGCGCAGTACGTCAGGAACTCGAGGATCCACACCGGCTGCCAATCGAGGGAGTCGGGGCTGTCCGCCTCGGCGGTTGCGACCTCGAGCGAGGGGTCGTGGTACTCGCCGGCGTAGCGGGCATCGGGCACGAACACGCTCGTCGACGGGCCGCCCACCCGCAGCCGGGGGTCGATCTCCTTGATCGCCTTCACCGTGGCCTCGTACAGCTCGAAGTACTCCGTGCGGCTGCCGGTCCAGAAGTGGGGGACGAGGTTGGGCTCGTTCCACACCTCGAACGGCCAGCGGCGCACCTCGTGGATGCCGTAACGGTCGATCCAATGGCGCACAGTGCTCGTGACCAGCTCCACCCAGCGCCCCATGTCGTTCGGCGGGCTGCAGTGCGCCTTCCACCAGAACAGCGTCTCGGTCTGCGTGGCGAGCGCTCGTGGCATGAACCCCAGCTCGACGAAGGGGCGCGCACCGGTGGCGAGGATCGCATCGAAGACCTTGTCGACGTAGGAGAACGTGTAGACGGGTTCCGGCAGCGGCTGGGGCGGGCCGAAGCCTCCGCCGTCCTCGGTGCGATACACGAACATGTCGTCGTGGAACAGTCCATGGAAGCGCACGTGCCGAACCCCGAGGAGGTCGACGGCTTCACGGAAGTGCGCCTGCCAGTCGGCTCGCAGTGCTTCGCTCGCCCGGCCCGCGCCCACGCATTCGTTCCAGACGTGGCGCAGTGTCAGGTCGGTCGCCACGTGGCCATCGGCCAGTACGGTGGACACCGGCGCGTCGAGAACCATGCAGAACTCCTTTGGTCTTCTGGATATCGAAACTCTTTCGTCACCTTTCGGTGCGCAGATCACGGTACAGCCAGGGCACTGACGTGTCGACGGCACGTTTATCACGGTTTGGTAACGGCGAGCATGGGCCGTGTAGATTGAAAATGTTTCGACGGAAGAGGTGGGCGATGACGGATTCCGCACGGCGGCGCAGGGCGACCCTTTCGGACGTCGCGGCGGCGGCCGGGGTGTCCCAGGCCACGGTCTCCAAGGCTCTCAACGGACGCGACGACGTCGCCGCGGAGACGCGGGAGATCGTGCTGGCGGCCGTGGCCGAACTGGGCTATCGGCCGACGACCGCCCCCGCGACCTCGTCGCGGCGGGCGATCGCGGTGACCTTCGACATCCCCGCCTCCCCGTACATCCTGAACGTGCTGCAGGGCGTGCTGGTCGCGGCGACCGAGAACCGCCTCGACCTGCTCACCCGCCTGCCTCCCGATCGTGCCGCGCGCGGTCAGCGTGCCGTCGGTCGCGACTGGATCGCCGAGCAGCGCGCCAGCGGCGCGATCGGCGTGGTCGGGCTGACGCTGTCCCACCCGGACGCGCTGCTGGATGCCGCAAGCGAGGCGGGTCTCCCGTTCGTCATGGTCGACCCCGTCGATGCCACCCACAAGCGGCTCGTGAGTGTCGCCTCGAGCAACTGGGCCGGCGCCCGCACCGCGGCGGACTACCTCATCGGCCTCGGTCACCGCCGGATCGCGTGGATCGGCGGCCCGGAGGCGTCCGCCGCAGCGCGCGACCGTCTGTACGGCTATCGGGCCGCGCTCGACGCGGCGGGGCTGGAGATCGACCCGGCGCACGTCGTCGCGGACCAGTTCGATGCGGCAGCAGGAGCGCGACATGCCCGCGCGATGCTCGGGATGGACCTCCCGCCCACGGCGATCATGGCGGCAGACGACGAGATCGCGGTCGGTGTGCTGGCGGCGGCGCGAGAACTCGGCGTGAGCGTCCCCCGCGATCTGAGCGTCATCGGCTTCGACGACACGCCGCAGGCATCCTGGACGACGCCCCCGCTCACGACGGTGCATCAGCACCTGGACGAGATGGGGCGGATGGCCGTCCACACGGTCGTCGCGATCGCCGAGGGCCGGCGTCCCGTCTCGCGGCACGTCGAGCTGGCCACCTCGCTGACGATCCGCGAGACGACGGCACCGCCGCCCGCCTGAGCGGATCCGCGGCCGGGGTGCGCCGGCCGGGCGGCGCCCGGCGCGGAGTGGGGGATGTTCTGCTCGGCGTCGGCCGCGCGCTATGCTGGCCGCGCGTCTCGCCTTCTGGCCGTCGCCGGCTACGGCCGACAATCGAACATCGGCCATCACCCTCGCGGGAGAGCCCCGGTCACCGGGCACCGAAGGAGCAAGCCTCCCCGCCAATCTCTCAGGTACGCGTACCGTGCGGGTTCGGCCACTCTGAAAAGCGATCCGCGCCGCGCGCGTATCCGCCGACGGTGAAAGCGCCCCTCCCGCCCGCGGGCCGGCGCGAAGCTCTCAGGCCCATGACAGAGGGGGAGTTCACAGCCGTCGGTCCCCGGCGTCTGCCCGTACGAGATCGGGAGAACTCATGACCGGACCCCGCTACACGCCCCTTCGCGACCGACACGAAGCGCTCGGCGCTGCCTTCACCGATTTCGGCGGATGGATGATGCCGGTGCGGTACTCGTCGGACCTCGCCGAGCACCACGCGGTCCGTGAGGCCGCAGGCCTGTTCGACATCTCGCACATGGCGGAGTTCGACGTCGAGGGCGCCGATGCGGCGGCATTCCTGGATTACGCCCTCGCCGGCCGGGTGTCGGCCATGGCCGTCGGCAAGGCGAAGTACTCCCTCGTGCTCGCCGAATCGGGCGGGATCGTCGACGACGTGATCGTCTATCGACTGGGTGAGCAGCGGTACCTCGTCATCGCCAACGCCGGTAACCGCGAGGCGGTCGCCCGGGCGCTCACCGCGCGCGTGGCGGACTACCGCGGCGCAGACACGGGCCGCGACGTGAGCGTCGAGGACGTCTCGGATGCCTTCGCCCTCATCGCCGTGCAGGGCCCCGCCGCCCGCGGCATCCTCGAGGCGCTCGACGACATCGCCGACCTCGACCGGCCGCTGTCGGAACTGCCCTATTACGCCGCCGCGCAGGGCCGGTTCCGGCAGTGGCCGCTGCTGGTGGCGCGCACCGGGTACACCGGCGAGGACGGCTTCGAGCTGCTCGTGCCGGCGGAAGCCGCCGGCGACCTGTGGGACGCCCTGCTCTCGGCCGGTGAGCCCCACGGTCTGGTACCGGCCGGCCTCGCCGCGCGCGACACGCTGCGACTGGAGGCGGGGATGCCGCTGTACGGCCACGAGCTCTCCCTCGACATCGTGCCGGCCCAGGCCGGCCTCGGCCGGGTCGTCGCGGCCGACAAGGAGGACTTCGTCGGCCGAACCGGGCTCGACACGGTGGACGCCGGCGACGCGCCCGTGCTGGTCGGCCTCGTCGGCGAGGGCAGGCGCGCGGGGCGCGCCGGCTACGAGGTGTTCGACGGCGACGAGCGCGTCGGCGAGATCACCAGCGGCGCCCTGAGCCCCACCCTCGGCCATCCCATCGCGATGGCCTTCGTCGCCCCGGCCGCCGCCGTGCCGGGAACCCCCCTGACCATCGACGTGCGCGGCACCCGCCTGCCCGTGACCGTCGCCGCGCTGCCGTTCTACCGACGCGCACACTGACCACCGAAACCCGGGAGCACACCATGGCCGACCTCACCACCCTCCACTACACCGCCGAGCACGAGTGGATCGCCGTCGACGGCGACGTCGCGACGATCGGCATCACCGACTACGCCGCGCAGCAGCTGGGCGACGTCGTCTTCGTCGAGCTGCCGAGCCCCGGCTCCACCGTCACAGCCGGGCAGGTGTGCGGGGAGATCGAGTCCACGAAGTCGGTCGGCGAGCTCTACGCGCCGGCTTCGGGCGAGGTCGTGGAGGTCAACGAAGACGTCGTGGCCGACCCCTCGGTGGTCAACACCGACGCGTTCGGCAGCGGATGGCTGATCAAGCTGCGCATCGACGGGGCGTCGCTGGGCGACACGCTCGACCGCGCCGGCTATCTCGCCCTCACCGGCGGCGACGCATGACCGGCGCCTTCGCCGCCCGCCACATCGGCACCGACGCCGCTGCCGCGCGCCAGATGCTTGACGTGCTGGGATACGACAGCGTCGACGCCCTGCTCGAGCGCGCCGTGCCGGCGTCGATCCAGGTGCAGCCACGCCCGACGAGCGACATCCCGCCGGCGGCCACCGAGCACGACGCGCTTACGGAGCTGCGGGAGTTCGCGGCATCCAACCGGCCGGCGAAGGCCATGATCGGCTTGGGCTACTACGACACGCACACCCCCGCGGTGATCCAGCGGAACGTCTTCGAGAACCCGTCCTGGTACACCGCGTACACGCCGTACCAGCCGGAGATCTCGCAGGGTCGGCTGGAAGCGCTCATCAACTTCCAGACGATGGTGACCGACCTCACGGGGCTCGCGACGGCGAACGCGTCGATGCTCGATGAGGCCACCGCCGTCGTGGAGGGCATGCTCGTGGCCCGGCGGGCCTCGAAGGGCGCGTCGAATGCGTTCCTCGTCGACACCGACGCGTTCCCGCAGACCAAGGCGCTGCTGCGGCACCGGGCCGAGGCACTCGGGATCGAACTCATCGAGACCGATTACGCCGGCG
>NZ_JANJFJ010000135.1:0-11153 GCF_024626565.1 Microbacterium sp. zg.Y909 | reverse complement strand
TGGATGCCGCGGACCTCGCACGGCTGCGGGAACTCGAAGCGCTCGTCCGCGCATCGTCCGATCCGGCGCACGACCACACACCGCCGGCGGGCGATGCTGGCGCGGAAGCGGACGCGGACGGTTCCGTCTCCCGGCACGCGGGCGTCGACGGCTCGGTCTCTGCACCCGTGGGCATCGCCGCCGGTGGCGACACCGAGGCCGTCCCGACCCCGCCCCCGAATCCCGGCGTCGCCGGCGTCGGCCCGCGCATCGGGGGGTGGCGCGCCGCCGCGATCGCGGCCGCCGCCGTGGCGGGTTGCGCAGTGGGCGGTGCGGGGGTCGCCGTCGCCGTCGCGCCGCCGGCCCCGGACGCCGTGCTGCGACCGATCGCCGACTCCGAGATCCCGAGTCACCTCGAACAGAACGGCATGCTGGACTTCCTTCGCATCGACCGTGAGACGGGCATCACCGCCTACGATCCTCATCGAGGCGTGCGCGCCTTCACCTTCACCGGCACTGACGGCAACCCGTGCCTGATCGTGAGCGTCGATGCCGACTTCTTCGACTATGCCTGCGGGCATGGACGGCTCGACCCCACGCTCGACCTCATGCCTGGCCGGACCGCGCCGGCGACGATCGCGAGCGGCCTGTCGAAGGCCGTGTTCGTCCGGCTGGTCGCCCGCGACGGCACGGTGCAGATGTGGGTGGAGGACCGCCCGGGCTGACCCGAGCGGCCCCGGCGTTCCATGAAGCAGGTTCATGCGCAACGGCACGCCCCCGGAGTCGGGGGCGTGCCGTTGCTGTCGTACCCGGGATGCCGGTCGGCGCGAGCCGGCTTCCCGGACGAATCACGCCGCCGCGGCGATGCGGCTGCGGTAGGTGAGACGGTGTGCGACCCAGAAGCCCAGGGCGACGACTGACGCCAGGGCGATGCCGATGATCCACGGCATGAGTCCGGGGACGGCGCCGGATGCCCCGGCGTGCAGTTCACCGGAGCCGGCGGCAAGCTCGCTGTTGCCGTCGGCGAGAGCGCCCGCGCCGGAGGTGAGCTCGACGCTGCCCGAAGCCAGCGTCTGTGCCCCATCCGCCACCGCAGTGGAACCCTCTGCGAGGCTCGAGACTCCCTCTGCGAGGTCGCCCGCTCCGGTGGAGAGCGTCCCGGTTCCGGCGGCGAGGTTCCCCGCCCCGGCGACCAGGCGATCGGCGCCGGTCCACAGGTTCTGAGTGCCGGCGTCGAGCGTGTAGGCGCCCGAAGACAGCGTGCTCGTTCCCGAAGACAGCGTCGAGGCACCGGCGGCGAGCGACCGCACACCGGCCGAGAGGCTACCGGCTCCGGCGCTGACCTCTGCCGTACCGGCGGCGAGAGCACCCGCGCCTGCGGCGAGCGCCGGTGCGCCCTTCTCCTCGTCGGCGAGAGCCACGGTGCCGGGCCACTTGCGCGCCGGGTCGCCGGAGATCAGCGTGTTGAGTCCCGCGGTCACGTTCTGGGCGCCTTCAGCGGCATCGATCACGCCCTTGGCCAGGGTCGGCGCGGCGGCGGCTGCCGGCGCGATGCCCGCCGACTGGAGCGCCACACCCTGGGATCCAGCGGTCAGCAACGCGAGCGGGTTCCCGAGTGACGCGCGCACGGCCGCGGCAGTGGCCGGATTGACGAAGTAGGCATCCGGCAGCTGGGCGACCGCGTCAGCGACGTCGGCGACACCCTCGGCGACCGCCCTGGCGTTGTCGGGCGCACTCGCGGCGTTCTCCTGCAGCGTCTTGGTGTTCGCGACGAGCCCCGGAAGCTGCGGGTTCGCCGCGGACGCTCCGAGTTTGTCGCTGAGCAGTGTTGCTCCATCGCGTACCTGGCCGGCGATGCCGTGTGCTGCGACGACGCCCGCGGCCAGCGTGTTGGTCTTCTCCGCGAGTTCTGCTGCACCGGTCGCCGCCTTGTCGGCACCGGTCTCGAGCTTGTTCGCACCGACAGCTGCCTCGCTGGCTCCGGCGTTCAGACGCGCGGCGCCCGCCGCAGCGCTTGCGGCGCCGTCGGCGAGGCGCGAGGCGCCGGAGGCGGCCGAGGCCGCACCGGCGGAGAGCGTCGTCGCCCCGTCTGCGAGCGTCGTGGCACCGTCGGCTGCCGACCGCGCCCCATCGGCGAGGGCGGTGGCCCCGGCGTGGGCGCGCGCTGCGCCGGCATCCAGCTCGGACGCGCCATCGGCGAGGGTGTGCGCGCCCTGCGACAGGGTCGACGCGCCTTCGCTCACCTGGCGCGAGCCGTCGTCGGCCTGCGAGGCGCCGGAGGCCAGTTGCATCGCGCCGTCACTGAGCTTGTTGACGGTGACGAGGTAGAGCACCGTCATGGCGGCCAGAAGGACGGCCAGTACCGCGACGGTGATGCGCAGACCCATGCCATGGGCGTGCTGCGAGGTTCTCGACATTGAGACTCCGGGTTTCTCGGCCTGCGGACAGGCAAGGGAGCAGGCGCCCAACACTGGGCACCTGCACGGTTGGGCTGAACGTAGCAGTCCGGATGTCACCGGCAGGAGAGTCGCGCTCGGATCTGCACGCTGGAACTAAGTACCACCGAGGCCGGGATCGAGTTTCTTGTGGGATCACCACAACGGGGCGCGGGCATCCCCGTCTCCGATCCCACGTCGGCGACACCGTTTCACAGCGAACTCCCACACAACCGCAGGCTTGCGCTCTTGAGAGTGTCTGTGAGTGTGTTGTAACGTGTGGGAAATCCCGCCGGAAGGACTGCGCGTGTACGCGATGGAACGTCACCAGTTGATCGAGCGACTCGTCGTGCAGGACGGTCGGGTTGCCGTCGTCGATCTCGCCGACCGCTTCGGTGTCACGACGGAAACGGTGCGGCGCGACCTCGACCAGCTCGAACGGGCGGGCGCGTTGCGACGAGTGCACGGCGGCGCGGTGGCGCGCGAGCGCACGAGCCTCGTGGAGCCGTCGCTGGTCGAACGCTCTTCGCAGCGGGGAGCCGCCAAGCAGGCCATCGCCGGCCGTGCCCTTGACGTGCTCGGCGACGCGTTCCGCGGCTCGGTCTACATCGACGCCGGCACCACCACCGCTGCGGTCGCGACGCTCCTTCCCGCTCGCCTCGCCGAAACCGACGGCAGCGCCGAGGTCGTCACCCACGCGATGTCGGTGGCCGGTGTCCTCGCCGGTGCGCCCCGCCTTTCGCTCACCGTCATCGGCGGGCGGGTGCGCGGCCTGACCGGGGCCGCTGTGGGTTCCCACACTGTGCGCGCCATCGAGGGACTGCGCCCCGACGTCGCCTTCATCGGCACCAACGGCATCTCCGCGGGGTTCGGGCTCAGCACCCCCGACCCCGAGGAGGCGGCCGTCAAGCGCGCGATCGTGCAGAGTTCTCGGCGCGTGATCGTCGTGAGCGATGCCCAGAAGTTCGACGCCGAGCTGCTGGTCGCCTTCGCCGGCCTCGACGACATCGACGTCGTGGTCGCCGACCGTGCCCCCGGTGACACCCTCGGCGCCGCGCTTCACGAAGCGGGGACGGAGGTGTGGACCGCATGATCGTCACCCTCACCGCGAACCCGTCGCTGGACCGTACCGTCGAGCTCGCAGCGCCGCTCGAGGTCGGGGGCGTGCAGGTCGCCCGCGGCGCCCGGGAGGATGCCGGCGGCAAGGGCATCAACGTCTCGCGGGTGTGTGCGGCGTCCGATGTGCCGACCCTGGCCCTGCTGCCACTGGCCGCCGATGACCCGTTCGCGGTCTCGCTCCAGGCCACCGGCATCCCTGCCGTCACGGTGCCCGTCGCCGGCCACGCCCGCGCGAACATCACGATCACCGACCCGGCCGGCGAGACCACCAAGGTCAACCTCCGTGGAGCCGCGCTCGGTGACGCCGAGCGCGCCGCCGTGGTCGAAACGGTCGTCGGATCGTGCGTGGGAGCGCAGTGGCTCGTGCTGGCAGGATCCCTTCCCCCCGGTGTGCCCGAGGGGTTCTACGTCGAGGTCATCGACGCCGTTCGCCGGCGTTGGGCGGATGCCGCCCCCCGCATCGCCGTCGACACCTCGGGGCCGGCGCTGGCCGCGGTCGTGGCGCACGGCCACCCCGACCTCATCAAGCCGAACGAGCATGAGCTTGCCGACCTCGCCGGCATCGCGCTGGACCCCGAGGTCCACCTCGTCACGGCAGTGCTGCCGGTCGCCCGGCGACTCGTGCCGGCGCAGGTCGGCGCGGCCTTGGTGACGCTCGGTGGCGACGGCGCCGTGCTGGTCACCGCGGACGGCGCGTGGGCTGGCCGTCCGCCGCGCATCCGCGTGCACTCCACCGTCGGCGCGGGCGACAGCTCGCTGGCCGGCTACCTCATCGCCGACGCGCGCGGCGCCGAACCCGCCGAGCGGCTGCGCAGCTCCATCCGGTACGGCGCCGCAGCGGCGTCACTCCCGGGCACGCAAGCGCCCCGGCCCTCCGACCTTCCGGCCGGCGACGTGCCGGTGCGGACCATCGACGACTGACCCACCTTCCGACCCTTGGAGGTCATCATGACCGAGACCATCACCACTGACCTCGTCAGCCTCGACGAACCGCTCGGCGACGACAAGCGGGCCGTCATCCACGCTCTCGCGGCGCGGGTGGCGGCACAGGGACGCGCGAGCGACGCCGATGCCCTCGCGGCCGACGCGTGGGCGCGTGAGCAGAAGGACGAGACGGGGCTGCCCGGCGGCATCGCGATCCCGCACGCCAAGAGCGCCGCGGTGACCGAGCCGTCGCTGGCCTTCGCCCGCCTGAAGCCGGGCGTGCCGTTCGGCGCCCCCGACGGCCCGGCCGACCTGGTGTTCCTCATCGCCGCGCCCGAGGGTGCGGCCGAAGCGCACCTGGCCGTGCTGTCCAAGCTCGCCCGCTCGCTGATGCAGGACGACTTCACCTCGGCTTTGCGCTCCGCCACCAGCGCGGACGAGGTGGTGCACATCGTGCGGCGTGCGATCGGGGAAGAGGCGGCGGCAGAGTCGACACCGGTCGGCGCGTCGGCGGCGGCCTCGTCGACGGCAGCCCCGGCGACGGCCCCGCAGGCAGAAGGGGCAGTGCCTCCCGCTCCGCAGAGCTCCGGCATTGCACCCGAGCTCACCGTCGACGGCCGCCCCGCGCGCATCGTCGCGGTCACGGCGTGCGCGACCGGCATCGCGCATACGTTCATGGCCGCCGACGCGCTCAGCGCGGCAGGCAAGAAGGCGGGCATCGACCTGGTGGTGGAGCCCCAGGGCTCCAGCGGCTACAAGGCGCTGCCGAAGGACGTGATCGACCAGGCGGATGCCGTGATCTTCGCGACCGACGTCGACGTGCGCGAGCCGCAGCGTTTCGCGGGCAAACCCGTCGTGCGCTCCGGGGTCAAGCGCGGCATCGAGCAGCCGACGCAGATGATCGCCGAGGCCGTCGCCGCCGCGAAGGACCCGCAGGCACAGCGAGTCACCGGAGACGCGAGCGCATCGACGTCGTCGACCACCGCCGAACGGGCCGGCGCGGGGGCGAGCGTCCAGCGCTGGCTGCTGACCGGTGTCAGCTACATGATCCCGTTCGTCGCCGGCGGCGGGCTGCTGATGGCGCTCGGCTTCCTGCTCGGCGGGTACGAGGTCAGCAACGACGCGGCATCCGTCATCATCGAGAACTCCCTGTGGGAGCTTCCCGCCGGCGGTCTCGGCCAGTATCTCGGCTCCGTCGCGTTCATGATCGGCAACACGTCGATGGGCTTCCTGGTCGCTGCGCTGGCCGGATACATCGCGTTCGCGATCGCCGACAGGCCGGGCATCGCGCCCGGATTCGTCGCGGGCGCCGTCGCGGTGCTCATGAACGCCGGCTTCATCGGCGGCATCGTCGGCGGTCTCCTCGCCGGTGGTGTGGCGTGGTGGCTCGGCAGGCTCGACGCGCCGCGCTGGCTGCGCGGGCTCATGCCGGTCGTGATCATCCCGCTGCTGGCATCCATCGTGGCCTCCGGCCTCATGGTGCTCTTCCTCGGTCGTCCCATCGCCTGGCTCATGGAGCAGATGACCAACGGCCTCAACGACCTCGCCGCCACCGGGCTCATCGTCGTGGTCGGCGTGATCGTGGGACTGATGATGTGCTTCGACCTGGGCGGACCGGTCAACAAGGTCGCGTACGCCTTCGCCGTCGCGGGGCTGGGCACGGCCTCGGCGACCAACACGACGCCGTACCTGATCATGGCCGCGGTGATGTGCGCCGGCATGGTGCCGCCGCTCGCCATGGCGCTGGCCTCGACGGTGCTCGCGCGCAACCTCTTCACTCCGGTCGAGCGCGAGAACGGCAAGGCCGCCTGGCTGCTGGGCGCCTCGTTCATCTCCGAAGGCGCCATCCCGTTCGCCGCAGCCGACCCGCTGCGCGTGATCCCCGCGAGCATGGTCGGCGGCGCGGTGACGGGAGCGCTCACCATGCTGTTCAACGTCGAGTCGCGGGCACCGCACGGCGGCATCTTCGTCTTCTTCGCCATCGACCCCCTCTGGGGGTTCCTGGTGGCTCTGGCGGCAGGTACCGTCGTGAGTGCACTCATCGTCGTGGCCCTCAAGAAGTGGGTCGCGCCGAAGGAGTTCGCCGAGGCCGAGAAGGCTCCCGCCGCTCAGGTTCCGGCAACCGTTTGAAAACCCCACAAGGAGGACCCCATGGCAGAACGCCAGGCCACGATCGCCAGCAGCTCCGGACTGCACGCCCGCCCCGCGAAGCTCTTCGTACAGGCGGTGCAGGAGAAGAGCGTGCCGGTCACCATCGCGGTCGAGGGTGGACCCGACCTCAACGCCGGCAGCATCCTGTCGCTCATGGGGCTCGGTGCCTCGAACGGCACGGTCGTGACGCTCAAGGCAGAGGGCGACGGCGCCGAGCAGGCGCTGGACGAGCTCGTCGCGCTGCTGGAGACGGATCTCGACGCGCAGTGACACGCCTCTGACGCCGGCTCGGGCCGGACAGACGGATGCCGCGGGGTACACCCCGCGGCATCCGTCGTCTCCGGCCCGTTGTCGGCGCGGCCAGGCCTTTACAGGTCGACCGCCGCGCCCGGATCGAGCTCGAGGAACTCTCCGCCGTGCTGCTCCGCCGCCCACTTCAGGCGGGCGCGGCCCATCTGCAGTCCGGCGCGCGAGAGCGTCATGTCGTGGGTGCCGAAGGCCCGGCGGGGCTTCACGGCGAGGACGAAGTCCATCGCCTCGCCGATCTTCAGCCACGGCGCACCCACCGGCGCCGCCAGCAGCCGCACCTCCGCACCCTTGGGCACGGCGTAGGAGTCCCCGGGGTAATAGAAGTCGTCGTTGACGAGCACACCGACGTTGTCGATGACCGGGATGGACTCGTGGATCACCGCGTGCCGTCCGCCGTAGAACACCAGTGTGAACGGGTCGACCGTGACGGTGTCGCCGGGGGCGACGACCGTGATGTCGTATCCGGGGGCGGCGGCCGCGACTCCGGCCGGGGCGAAGATCGGCACTTTCGGCGCCAGCGCGGTCAGCCGGTCCAGGTGATCCGGCGTCCAGTGGTCGGGGTGCTCGTGGGTGAGGACGATGGCGACGAGGTTCTTCACATCCGTCAGGGGGAGGGTGAAGGAGCCCGGGTCGATGATGATCGTCTTTCCATCGCGCTCGAGGCGCAGGCAGGCATGTTCGTGCTTTGTGACTCGCATGAGGGAAGTCAACCGTGCGACACGCCCGGCGGCAACCGCGACCCGCCTCGATTTGGCCACGTCATGCGAGCCGTGGCATACTTTAACGGTTGTCGAAACGGCCCCATCGTATAGCGGCCTAGTACGCCGCCCTCTCACGGCGGTAACGCGGGTTCGAATCCCGCTGGGGTCACAACACCGAAAACCCCCCGGTTTCTGCCGGGGGGTTTTTCGCTGCCCACAGGGCTGGCGCGGTGAGGCTGCCGCGGGCAGGCTGGCCGCATGTCGGCAATGCGTACGGCGTCACGGTATGGGTCGATCCTCCTCGCAGTCATCGCGTTGGCCGTCGTTCTGGCACTGGCCGCGGCGGGTGCCGATTCCGCCGCTCGCTGGGTCGCCACAGGATACGTCGCCGTCTTCGTCGTGGTCACGCTCGGACGGATGGTGCGCGACGTGCTGCACGGACACGTGGGGCTCGACATCCTCGCGGTGGTGGCGATGGTGGCGACTCTCGCGGTGGGGGAGTATGTCGCTTCGCTCATCATCGTGCTGATGCTCTCGGGCGGTGAGGCGCTCGAGGAGTTCGCGGCGCGCCGCGCGCAGCGCGACCTGACTGCCCTGCTGGACCGCTCGCCGCGGACCGCGCACATCGTCGGCGGGCCGGGCGGTCTCCCGGCCGCGGCCGGCGACGAGCGACTGCGCGACGTACCGGTGGAGGAGGTGCAGGTCGGTGATCTGCTGCTCGTGCGCCCGTCGGAGGTCGTTCCCGTCGACGGGGTGGTCGTGGGGGATGCCGGCACGTTCGATGAGTCCTCGCTCACCGGCGAGAGCCTTCCGGTGACCCGTGCCGACGGCGAGGAGGTCTACTCCGGCGCGGTCAACGGCACGCGGGCGGTGCGGCTGCGGGCGGTGCGGCGCAGCGCCGACAGCCAGTACCAGCAGATCGTCGCGCTCGTCGAGGCGGCGCAGACTTCCCGCGCGCCCGTCGTGCGGCTCGCCGACCGGTTCGCGGTGCCGTTCACCGCCGTGTCCCTCGTGCTGGCGGGAACGGCGTGGGGGCTGTCGGGGGATCCCACCCGCTTCGCCGAGGTGCTCGTGCTCGCCACCCCGTGTCCGCTGCTGCTGGCGGCGCCCATCGCGTTCCTGGGCGGGCTGTCCCGGGCAGCGAAGTCCGGGATCATCGTCAAAGGCGGCGCTCAGATCGAGCGGTTGGCGCGCGTGCGGTCGGTGTGCTTCGACAAGACCGGCACGCTCACCTCGGGGCGGCCCGAGCTCGTCGACGTGCTCCCCGCGACGGGCTTCACCGCCGACGAGGTGCTGCAGCTGGCCGCCTCGGCCGAGCAGTACTCCTCGCACGTGCTCGCCGACGGCATCCGAGCCGCCGCCGACGCACGAGGACTGCAGCTGCTGCCGGCCCGAGAAGCCAGCGAGGTCGCCACCAACGGTGTGTCCGCCGTGCTCGCGGGGCGGCAGGTGGCGGTGGGCAAGTCCGCCTTCGTGGCCACCGTCGCCGACGGGGTTCAGCGTCCCCGGCTCGAACCGGGCCAGGTGGCGGCGTATGTCGCGGTCGACGGCCGGTTCGCCGGCGCGCTGCTGCTCGCAGACGCGGCCCGGGAGGAGTCCCGCGATGTGGTCGCATGGCTGCGCACCCATGAGGTCGAGCGTGTCGCGATGCTCACCGGCGACGCCGCCCCCACCGCCGAGGCGATCGCGCACGGCATCGGGGTCGACGAGGTGCACGCCGACCTGCTTCCGCCCGAGAAAGTGCACCTCGTCGGGGCGTTCACCCCGCGCCCCACGATGATGGTCGGCGACGGCATCAACGACGCCCCGGCGCTGGCGGCAGCCGACGTCGGGGTGGCGATGGGGGCGCGCGGCGCGACGGCGGCAGGGGATGCCGCCGACGTCGTCATCACGGTCGACTCGCTCGCGCGCGTGGTGGAAGCCATCGTGATCGGTCGCCACACGCTGCGGGTCGCCCTCACCGCGATCTGGATCGGCATCGGGCTGAGTGTCGGGCTGATGCTCATCGCGATGACGGGCGTGATCCCCGCCGTCGTGGGTGCCCTCGTGCAGGAGCTGGTCGACCTCGCCACGATCCTCTACGCCCTCCGCGCCCTGCGCGCGCCCGCCTCCGGCCTCGCGACCGCCTCCGGCCTCGCGCCCACGCCGACGCCGGCGCCGGCGCCGACGCCGACGCCGGCGCCGCGCGACCGGTGAGACGAATACCCGCGGCCGAGACCGTGGGTGGCACCCGCCGTCTCGGCCGTCAGGATTCGTCTCAGCGCCAGCGCTAGCGCCAGGCCGCCGGGTCAGTCCTCGGCTGGGGCGGCGGGGGAGCGGCGGCGGCGCACCGCGCGGCGGATCAGCCAGACCGCCGCGCCGATCACGCCGATCACCGCCAGCCACGGCAGCAGGAAGCCCAGCGCGACCACGATGCCGTTCATCGCGGCCACGAGACCATTCCATCCCGCCAGCAGTCCGTCGGTGAATCCGGCGGGGTCGGCGTCGACACGCTCCGCGGGGGTCACGACGCTGACCGTGAGCGACGACAGCGATACCTGCCCGTCGAGATAGTCCAGCTGCCCCTGCAGCGACTCCAGCTCCGCCTGGCGCTCGGCCAGCGCGTCCTCGGCCGCGATCAAGTCCGACAGCGAGCCGGCTTCGTTCAGCAGGGCGGTGAGCCGCTCCACCGACGCCTGGGCCGATGCCACCCGTGCTCGCAAGTCGAGCGCCTCGGTCGTGACGTCCTGACGCGAGATGCGGGATGCCGTGACCTCGCCGAGCTCGTCGAGGCGCTCGATCGTGGCGGTCAGCTCCGTCGACGGCACGCGCACCGTGATCCAGGTGTCCGACACCGCCGAGGGGTAGGGATACACCGCGGCATCGCCGTACTGGCCCCCGACGAATCCACCCTCGATCGCGCCGTTCTCGCCGAGACCGCCGGCCCGCCCGAGGCTGAGCGATTC
This sequence comes from Microbacterium sp. zg.Y909, assembly GCF_024626565.1. Lineage (NCBI taxonomy): Bacteria > Bacillati > Actinomycetota > Actinomycetes > Micrococcales > Microbacteriaceae > Microbacterium > Microbacterium sp. zg.Y909. Next base: position 590 of record NZ_JANJFJ010000135.1, on the reverse strand, counting down.
CACGAACCCGCCCGCCGCTTCAGCCTCGGCCGAGATCGCCTCGAGGGCATCGGCAGCAGCCCGGGCGCCTGAGCCGGCCACCTCGAGCGTCGCCGAGGCGGTCGCGATCACCTCGCGCTGCTGCGCACCGTCGCCACCGTTGTCGCCGGCACCGCCGATGACGCCCAGCCCGCTCTCGACGTCGCCGTCGGCCACGCCGGTCTCCGGCATGACGGCCCCGTCTTCGGTCGTGGTCATCCACGCGCCGCCGTCGGTCACCTGGCTGTCCGCGGCCGAGCCGCCCCGGATGAGACTGCCTACGCCCGGTGTGATCACGGCCGCCACGATCACCACCGCCGCCGCGGCGCCGCCGGCGATGAGCCAGCTGCGCCGGCGCTGTCGGGCGGTGCGTGCCGGCGTCACGCCGCGAACGGCCGGCGCCGCCTCGCGCCCCGCCGCCGCGCCGCGAGGCTCTTGGCGGATCCGCGCGAACAGCTCGCCCTCGATGCGGGCGACCGTCTGGTCGTCCAGGTCGGGCAGATCCGCGGAGGCATCCGCCCCGGAAGAAGTCGTCGGGGTCATGCGGTCTCCGTTCCCAGTTCGGTCCGCAG
>NZ_JANJFJ010000134.1:0-4345 GCF_024626565.1 Microbacterium sp. zg.Y909 | reverse complement strand
TCCTTTCGGAAGGCCTTCACCGCGCGGATGCCGGTCATCGTCTCGACGAACTGCACGATCAGTCGCGCACTGACGACCCGCGACAGGCGGAAGCCCTTCTGGGATTCCCGGTAGAACCACCGCATGAGGAGGAACAGCGGCAAGCCCATCACCACGAGGATGAGGCCCGACTGCCAGTCCACGAGGAAGAGCGCGACCAGCGTGAAGACGCCGTACAGCGCCCCCTGCACCAGCTGGTTCAGTCCCCCGTCGAGGAGTTCCCGGATCGACTCCAGGTCGCTCGTCTGCCGCGAGATGATGCGTCCAGAGGTGTAGGTCTCGTGGAACTCCAGGCTCAGCCGCTGGGTGTGACGGAAGATGCGGGTGCGCAGGTCCATCAGCACGGCCTGGGTCAGCCGCGCCGACAGCAGCACGTACCAGGCGATGAGCAGGGCGCCCATCACGCCCGAGACGAGGTACATCGCCGTCACGCCGAAGGCCGGCATCCAGTCGGCGTATTCCACGGCACGCGGCAAGGCCTCGTTGATCCCCCACGCGATGAGGGCGGGGCCGAGGACCCGCAGAGCGGTGGAGGCGACCAGCACCAGCGCGGTCAGCACCAGCAGCCCCTTCATGGGGCGCACGAGCGACCACAGCAGCCGGAGCGACCGGCGCCGGATCGTGCGGCTTTCTTCCTGGGTGTAGTCGTCGCGGTCTTCGCCGCTGGTCCCCTGGACGCTCGACGCGCTCACAGGTTCACCTCCGTCTCGCGCTGGGTGCGTTCCTCGGCTTCGAAGCTCGAGATGACGTATCGGTAGTGCTCGCTCGTGCGCAGCAGTTCGCTGTGGGTGCCGACCGCCGTGATGCGGCCCGCCTCGAGCACCGCCACCCGGTCGGCCATGGCGACCGTCGATGGACGGTGGGCCACGATGAGCGCCGTGGTGGTCGCCAGCACCCGCCGCAGCGCCGCCTCGACGAGGGCCTCGGTGTCGACGTCGAGCGCCGACAGCGGGTCGTCCAGCACCAGCACGGCCGGACGCGCGGCAACGGCACGCGCCAGCGCCAGGCGCTGACGCTGGCCACCGGACAGGCTCAGCCCCTCCTCGCCGACGAGGGTGTCGACTCCGTCTGGCAGCTCGTGCACGAACTGCGCCTGCGCGATGGCGAGGGATTCCGCCAGGACGGCGTCGGCCTCCGGGCTGTCGGGGCGCAGGTCGTCACGGCCGAGCAGCACATTCTCGCGCACCGACGAGGAGAACAGCGTGGCATCCTCGAAGGCCATCGCGACGTGGCGGCGCAGCTCCTCGAGGGTGAGATCGCGCACGTCGACGCCGTCCAGCTCCACCGCGCCCTGAGTGACGTCGTAAAGGCGCGCGGGGAGGGTCGTGAGGGTCGTCTTGCCGGAGCCGGTGAGGCCGACGAGGGCCATCGTCTCCCCCGGCTGCAGCACGAGGTCGATGCCGTCGACCAGGTCGCGCTCGTCGGCGCCGGCATCCTGATACCGGAAGTGCACGCCGCGGAAGGCCAGCTCACCGCGGGGCTGGGCGATCGTCTTCGGGTTCACCGGGTCGACGATGTCGTTGGTCTCATCGAGCACCTCGAACACGCGGTCGGTGGCCGTGCGGGCGTCGACGAGGAAGGCGAAGAGGAAGCCGAGCGACTCGAGCGGCCAGCGCAGCGCCGTCGCCATCGCGAAGAAGGCGAAGAGCTCTCCCACGGTGAGCTGACCCTCGCTGGCGAGCCAGATGCCGATGAGCAGGCACACGGCGAACGCCACCATCGGCACGACCTCGAGCCAGAACCAGAGCACACCCACCTCGCGCGCCTTGCGCAGCTCGGTGGTGCGCAGCGTCTGCACCTGCGCGGTGAACTTCTGCAGCGCGTGCTTGCCGCGGCCGAAGGCCTTGAGCACGCGGATGCCGTGCACGCTCTCTTCCACCGACGTGGCGAGGTCCCCGGCCTGGTCCTGGCTCTGACGCGCCAGCACGCCGTACGTGCGCTCGAATCGGAAGCCGAAGAACCACAGCGGAATCGACACCACGAGGAACGTGGCCCCCAGGGCCCAGTGCCAGCGGAAGAGGAAGAAGGCGCCGATGATGATCGTGAGCACGTTCACCAGCAGCAGGATCGAGCCGAACGCGAGCCACCGGCGGATCAGGTTGATGTCCTGCATCATGCGGCTGAGGAGCTGACCGGACTGCCAGCGGTCGTGGAACGACACCGGCAGGCGCTGCAGCCGACGGTAGAACTGCTGACGGATCTCGTACTCGACGCCGGTGGCCGGGCTGAGGACGAACGCGCGGCGGAGCCAGACGAAGAAGGCCTCGAGCACGCCCAGCACCAGCACACCCGCCGCTGCCCAGACGATGAGCGGGATGTCACCGGTCGCGATGGGGCCGTCGACGGCGGCTTCGAGGACGAGCGGGATCAGCAGGCTGACCAGCGCGGCGCCGAACGCGGCGATGAGGCCGCCGATGAGGCGCGGCATCACGGGTTTGACGAACGGCAGGAGTCGCGCGAGCGCGCGGGGTGTGGAGAGTCTCTGAGGTGAGGAAGACATGGTCCTTCGAGGGGTTGGATCCGGATGCGCGGGGCTTCGGCGGGGAGGTTCGGTTCGGCGGGGGCGGCGGTGCGACGACTCCGGCGCGTCACGCCGGGGCGGCGCTCGTCGGCGCGGGGCGGTCGGCTTCGCGGACGTGGGCGCGGAAAGGGGCAGGGAGCGAGCGGGCACTGACTCCGGTCCGCAGCGCAGCTCTCACCACCCGGTGAGGACGGCGCGCGCGGCGCGGCGCGGCGAGAACCTCGCTAGGGACCGGCGCCTACCCGGCCACCGGTCGACGACCGGCGGGGGCGAGGAGGCGCACGATCGGCTTCGCGGTGACGGCGGCCTGGTACATGGCGTCCTCCTCAGTCGTGGGATGCCGCCGCGAAAGGCGACAGCCCTCCAGACTATCCCTGGGAATTCCCTGGACGCAACACCCACCGGTCAGGTGGATTCGTGGACCAGAAGCGCCCGCTTGATGTGAAGGCCCCACGCGAAGCCGCCGAGGCTGCCGTCGGCGCGCATCACGCGGTGGCACGGCACGAAGAGCGCCGGCGCGTTGCGGGCGCAGATCGACGCGGCGGCGCGCACGGCGGCGGGCTGGCCCATCGCCGCGGCGAAGGCGGTGTAGGTCAGCGGTCGGCCCGGCTCGATGCGGCGCAGGGCATCCCAGCCGTCCCGCTGCAGCGCGGTGCCCTGCTGCACGACGCTCACGCGGTCGATCGCCCGCAGGTCGCCGCCGTAGTAGGCGAGGACGGCACCGGCGGCATCCGTCGCCCCCTCCCGCACCCTCTCAGGGCGCAGCGCCGGGTGGATGCGGGTGATCATCGCGTCCGCATCGGCGGTCCAGCCCGAGGCGAGCACCCGGCCTTCGGCGTCGGCGACGATCGTGAAGGGGCCGTCGGCGGTGTCGATGGTCTCGATGAGGGCGGTCATGCGGTGACTCCTTCGGGTTCCCGCGCCGGTGCGGGGGTACGTGCGGGGGGTGTGTGCTGCCCGGCGGGTCGGCGCAAGGCGGCTCGCCAGAGGTGGGCGGTCAGGTATGTGCGCCAGGGCGCGGTGCGCGCGGACCACGCGACGAGACCCGCGGGGTCTGCGGGAATCCCGAGGGCGGCAGCGCCTGTGCGGGCCGCGACATCGCCGGGCAGCAGCACGTCGGGGTCGCCCGTCACGCGCATGCGGACGTAATCGGCCGTCCACGGGCCGACGCCGGGAAGCGCCAAGAGGCGTGCCCGCTGCTCGGCGCCGTCGTCGCCGGCCGAGAGCATCAGCTCGCCCGACGCCATCAGCGCGGCCGCCCCGGTGAGCGCCCGGATGCGGGCGGCCGGCCCACGCAGCACGTCAGCGCCGTGCTCGGCGATGGCCGCCATCGTCGGGAACAGCCGGTCGGTGCCCTCGTGGGCGGGGACCCGCTCCCCCAGCGCGTCGGTCAGCCGCACCAGTGCGGTGCGGGCGGCCGCCACCGAGATCTGCTGGCCCACCATCGCGCGGATGAGCATCTCGTGCGGGTCGGCGGCGCCGGGGACGCGCATGCCCGGGGTTGCGGCGAGCGAGGCGAGCAGTTCGGGGTGGCGACCGAGCGCCTCGTCGACGGCGACGGGGTCGGCATCCAGGTCGAACAGCCGCCGCGCCCGTGCCACCAGCGTCGGCAGATCGCCCAGCCGGGTCAGCCGGGCATCGAGCCGCACCCGGTCGCGGCCTGCGGCGCGCAGACGGAACCAGGCCGGCCCGCCCGGGAGCGCGAGCGTGCGTGCGAAAGAGGTCGCCGTCGCCGTCTCGAGGCCGGCGATGGCGCGGGCGGACATCCAGGCGAAGAGCCCGTCG
>NZ_JANJFJ010000133.1:0-6834 GCF_024626565.1 Microbacterium sp. zg.Y909 | reverse complement strand
CCCGTCGACGTCGAACGGCGGGCGCACGGGGAGGACGAGGTCGATGGCGCCGGGGTCGGCGTCGGGGTCCTGGCCGGTGCGGGCGCCGGGACGGCGAGCGCGCAGCTGCTGGGGCGGCATCCCGAAGACCTCGCGCACGGTGTCGTTGAACTGGCGGACGCTGGCGAATCCCGCCGAGAAGGCGACGTCCGCGATCGGCAGGTCGGTGCCGACGAGCAGCATGCGGGCGGTGTGCGCGCGGTGCGCGCGGGCGAGCGCGAGGGGGCCGGCGCCGAGTTCGGCGGTCAGCAGGCGCGAGAGGTGCCGGCTGGAGTATCCGAGGCGCGCGGCCAGGCCCGGCACGCCTTCGCGCTCGACGACGCCGTCGGCGATGAGGCGCATGGCGCGGCCGGCGGTGTCGCCGCGCAGGTCCCAGGCCGGCGAGCCCGGTGCGGCCTCGGGGAGGCACCGCTTGCAGGCGCGGTAGCCGGCCTCGTGGGCGGCGGCACTCGTGTCGAAGAACTCGACGTTGCCGGGCTTGGGTGTGCGCGCGGGGCAGCTCGGGCGGCAGTAGATGCCGGTCGTGCGCACGGCCGTGACGAACTGCCCATCGAAGCGCGCGTCGCGCGCGTGGATGGCGCTGTAGCGCTCGTCGAATCCGGGCATGTCTCCAGCCTGCCACTCCCGCGCCCCACCCACTCGCGGGAATCGGACATCAGTGCCGAGTGAGTACTCGCGAGCGAGGCCGGTGCGACGAGCGGCGCTGGACGCTAGCGTGCGGGGCATGAGCGAACGCGAATACGACGTCGTCGTCATCGGAGCCGGGGCCGTCGGCGAGAACGCCGCCGACCGCGCAGTGCAGGGCGGGCTGACCACGGTCATCGTCGAGGCCGAGCTGGTCGGCGGCGAGTGCTCGTACTGGGCCTGCATGCCGTCCAAGGCACTGCTGCGGGCCCCCTCCGCTCTGCGCGCAGCCCGTGCCGTGGCCGGAGCGCGCGAAGCGGTGACCGGCGACCTCGACGTCGCCGCGGTGCTGCGCCGGCGCGACGGCGTCACCCACGACTGGTCCGACGAGGGCCAGGTGCAGTGGCTCGACAGCGCCGGCATCGACCTGGTGCGCGGTCACGCGCGCCTTACCGGCATCCGTCGTGTCGAGGTCGCCTCGGCCGATGGCACCACGACCACGCTCGTCGCCCGGCACGCGGTCGTCGTCGCGACCGGTTCGGCCGCGCTCCTGCCCGACGTCGCCGGCCTCGCCGACATCCAACCGTGGACGAGCAGGGATGCCACCAGCGCCGAGACCGTACCGGAGTCGCTGGCCATCATCGGCGGCGGGGTCGTCGCCGCCGAGATGGCGACGGCGTACGCCGCGTTCGGGGCCGCGGTCACCCTCATCGTGCGCTCGCGCCTGCTCGGGTCGATGGAGCCGTTCGCGGGCGAGTTCGTGGCGGCATCCCTCAGCGCGGCGGGTGTCGACATCCGCCGAGGGGTGGAGGTCCTCCGTGCCGAGCGGGAGCAGGGGGCGGATGCCGTGCTCCACCTCTCCGACGGCACGCGCGTCACCGCCGCGGAGGTGCTCGTGGCCACCGGCCGCACGCCCCGCACCGGCGACCTCGGACTCGATGCGGTGGGGCTCTCCCCCGGCGACTGGCTCGAGACCGACGACACGATGCGCGCGCACGGCACCGACTGGCTGTACGCGGTCGGAGACGTGACCGGCCGGGCGCTGCTGACCCACCAGGGCAAGTACCAGGCGCGCGCCGCGGGCGACGTGATCGCCGCGCGCGCCCGCGGCGGCGCCGTGCAGGACGCGCCGTGGGGCGCGCACGTCGCCACCGCCGACCGCGCCGCCGTGCCGCAGGTCACCTTCACCGACCCCGAGGTGGCGTCGGTGGGGCTCACGGCTAAGGCCGCGACCGACGCGGGGCTGCGCACCCGCGTGCTCGATTACGATCTGGCATCCGTCGCCGGTGCGTCGGTGTACGCGGACGACTACCGCGGGCGGGCCCGCGCCGTCGTCGACGAGGACCGCGGGGTGCTCGTCGGGGCGACCTTCGTCGGTCCCGATGTCGCCGAGCTGCTGCACGCCGCGACGATCGCGGTGGTCGGCGAGGTGCCGCTCGAGCGGCTGTGGCACGCGGTGCCCGCGTACCCGACCGTCAGCGAGGTGTGGCTGCGCTGGCTCGAGGCCTACGGGCGGCCGACTCCCTGACGCGAACGGGGCCGCGAATACTCACTCGGCGTCAGTGGAAGAAGTGACGCTCCCCGGTGAAGTACATCGTGGCACCGGCGGCCCGCACCGCGTCGATGACCTCTTCGTCGCGCACCGAGCCTCCGGGCTGGATGATCGTGCGCACGCCGGCGTTGAGCAGCACCTGCACGCCGTCGGCGAAGGGGAAGAACGCATCGGATGCCGCGACCGAACCGGCCGCACGGTCACCGGCCCGCTCCACCGCGAGCCGGCACGAGTCGACGCGGTTGACCTGGCCCATGCCGATCCCGACGGTGGCCGAGGCCTTCGCCAGCACGATGGCGTTGGACTTCACCGCCCGGCAGGTCTTCCACGCGAACGACAGGTTCATCAGGTCCTCGTCCGCGGGACGCTCGCCGGTGACCAGCTGCCAGCCGTCGACGAGCGACTCGATCTCGTTCGGGAACCGGTCGGCGTCCTGCAGCAGCAGGCCGCCCGACACCAGCCGCACGTCCATCGGCTCCTGGCGCCAGTCGGCGGGGAGCTTCAGCACCCGCAGGTTCTTCTTCAGCCGGAACACCTCCAGCGCCTCGGGCTCGAAGTCCGGCGCGACGATCACCTCGGTGAAGATGTCACGCAGATTCTCGGCCATCTTCAGCGTCACGGTGCGGTTCGCGGCGATGACGCCGCCGAACGCCGAGACCGGGTCGCACTCGTGGGCGCGCAGGTGCGCCGACGCGATCGGATCCAGCGCCTGCGGGGCTGCCACGGCGATGCCGCACGGGTTGGCGTGCTTGATGATCGCCACGGCGGGCTTGATCAGGTCGAAGGCGGCGCGCAGGGCGGCGTCGGAGTCGACGTAGTTGTTGTAGGACATCTCCTTGCCCTGCAGCTGCGTGGCCTGGGCGATGCCGTGCCCGCCCGTCGTCGTGTAGATGGCGGCGCGCTGGTGCGAGTTCTCGCCGTAGCGCAGGGTCGCCAGTCGCTCGGCCTTGATGGTCAGGTGCGCGGGCAGGTCGCCTTCTTCGGCGAGGGTCTGCTCGGCGAACCACGTGGACACGGCTGTGTCGTACGCGGCGGTGTGCGAGAAGGCGCGGGCGGCGAGCTCCCGCCGCTGCACGAGCGAGGTGCCGCCGAGGGCGATGGCGTCGATGACGGCCGGGTAGGACTCGGGAGAGACCACGACCGCGACGTTGGCGAAGTTCTTGGCGCTCGCGCGCACCATCGCGGGCCCGCCGATGTCGATCTGCTCGACGACGTCTTCGGGAGACGCGCCCGAGGCGACCGTCTCGACGAAGGGATAGAGGTTCACCACCACGAGCTCGAACGGCGCGATGCCGAGCTCGGCGAGCTGCCGCTCGTGGTCCTCGAGGCGAAGGTCCGCCAGCAGGCCCGCGTGCACGCTCGGGTGCAGGGTCTTCACGCGGCCGCCGAGGGACTCGGGGAATCCGGTGACGGATGCCACATCGGTGACGGCGAAGCCCGCCTCGCGCACGGTGGCCGCCGTCGAGCCGGTCGAGACGATCTCGACTCCCGCATCGGCCAGGGCTCGGGCGAGCACGAGCAGATCGGTCTTGTCGCTCACCGACACGAGGGCGCGGCGCACCGGGACGATGTCGCGGGAACGGTATAGGGACGGGTCGTGGCTCGGGCCGGCCATGGAGATCCTCCGGGTCAGGGTGCGGATGCCGCGGTGAGGTCCAGCTCACCGACGGCGATACGACGGACGACGTCGATCAGCAGGCGCCGCTCGACGGGCTTGATGCGCTCGTGCAGGGTGTGCTCGTCGTCCTCGGGCAGCACCGGCACGCGCTCCTGCGCGAGGATGGGCCCGGAGTCGACACCGCTGTCGACGACGATGACGCTCGCCCCGGTACGGGCGGCGCCGGCAGCGAGGGCGTCGCGCACGCCGTGCGCGCCGGGGAACTCGGGGAGGTAGGCCGGATGAGTGTTGACGATGCGCGGCGACCACGCCTCGACGACGGCGGCGGGCAGCAGCTTCATCAGACCGCTCAGCACGACGAGGTCCGGCTGCCAGCGCTCGAGCTGCTGCTGCAGCTGCTCGCCCCACGCCTCGCGCTCGGCGGCGCCACGCCAGGGGACGACGAAGCTCGGGATGCCGAAGTGGTCCGCGTGCGCGAGACCGGCGGCTTGCCGGTCCGCACCCACGACGACCACCTGGGCCGGAAAGGCGGGATCGGCCGTCGCCTCGAGGAGGGCCTGGAGATTCGACCCTGCACCCGAGATGAGGACGGCGACCCTGAGCACGCGGTCAGTCTACCGGCGGGCGCGACCCGCGGTCGGCCGTGGTCTCCGGCCCCGCCATGCCGTCGTCGTCCCGGTGCGGGTCCGGCGTCGCGTCGAACGCCACGGGGATGGGCTCGGTGGTCGGCGCAGGCTCGGGCACCCGCTGCACGGGCTCCAGAGCGCCACCGGGCTCGTCGCGGCCGCGGGGCGAGAGAAGCAGGACGGCGGCCCCGATCGCGGCCTCGAGTCCGACGGTGAGGGCGAGTGGGCCGGGATCCGGCCCCACCGAGGCGAGCGTCCCCGGACCGATCGATCCCGACGCAACGGCGGCCAGCAGCGCGGCCCCCGCTCCGGAGAGCACGGCGATGCCGAGCGTCACCACGACGCGCGCACCCATCGGCTCGGGCCCGGGGACGCCGGCACGGTCGCGTACCAGCTGCGACCGCGTCGTCCACCCCGCCAGAGCACCGGCGGCCACCGGCAGCAGCGCGAGCAGCAGCAGCCACGGCGAGGCGGATTCGGGAAGCGCGCCGAGCACCGGGATGCCCGGGAGCGGACCGACCTGGGTGCCCACCGGCGAGACGACGGTGTCGACGCCCACCGCGAAGCCGGGTCCGGCGATGAAGGAGACCGCCCACACCACGAAGGTGGGGAGGTAGGCCAGGTGGCCGACGGTGAACACCGAGGCGCCCAGCGCGTCGACCTGCGCGGATTGGAAGAGGGCGATGATCTGCGATCCGCGCAGCAGCACGGCGGCGGTGAGCAGCAGCGCACCGACCCCGATGAGCGCCATCAGCACGATCGCCGTGCCGCGGGCGATGAGACCCGGGACCTCGGACCACGCGCCGCCGCGGCGGTCCAGCACCACGCGCACGCTGTCGACCACACCGTCGTCGCCGTCTCGCCACGCCACCGACACCGCTCCGGCGAATGCCGGCACCGTGTACACCAGGGCGGGGAGGGCCACGGCCTGCCACGGCTCGACCGCGGCGATGTCGTTGGCGGTCGTGGCGAGCACCGCCGCCGCTGCCGCCACCACGACGACGGCACCGGTGAGCACGCCCACGACCCAGGCTCCGGCGGCGGCGGCGCGGGCGCCCGAGCGGAAGGCGAAGACGGCCGTGAACACCGTCAGCGCGAGCGGTGCCAGCGAGACGGTGAACGACGCCGCGGCCGCGTCGATCCCCAGGGGAACCGTGAGCTCCTCGGGCAGACTCACCGCGAGTGGCACGAGATGCCCGAGCTGCCAGATGCGCCCCGCGGCCGGCCAGAGCCCCGCCCACGGGGCATCGGCTCCGAAACCGAAGATCCACAGCAGCGTGAGGGGCGCGAGCGCGGCAACGAGCCCCACAGCGACGGCCAGGATGGCGTCGAAGGCGGCGAGGAGGGCGACGAGAAGGCGATTCATGCGCTGTCGACCCTACCTGCGGCGGGCGGGCGTCCCGTGCGGGCGGCGGGCGCGTCACGCGTGTCAGATCTCACAGGGAATCGCAATACATTTAGGGTATGACCTCCACCCGATCGGGCGCGAAGCCGCCCGCCTCCTCGCCTGCCCCCACGACGGGAGCACTCGACCGCTTCTTCTCCATCACCGAACGTGGATCCACCGTCGGCACCGAGGTGCGCGGCGGTCTCGTCACGTTCGTCACGATGGCCTACATCGTGATCCTGAACCCGATCATCCTGTCCACCCCCGACGTGTCGGGTGAGGTCCTCAACCCCGCCGCCGTCGCCGCCAGCACCGCCCTCACAGCCGGCTTCATGACGATCCTCTTCGGCATCGTCACCCGGCTGCCGTTCGCGTTCGCCGCGGGTCTGGGCATCAACGCGTTCCTCGCGTTCTCCGTCGTCGGCCAGGTCACCTGGGGCGAGGCGATGGCCCTCACGATCATCAACGGCCTCATCATCGTGCTGCTGGCGGCGACCGGCCTGCGCAAGATGATCTTCGACGCGGTGCCGGTGCAGCTGAAGCTCGCCATCACGGTCGGCATCGGCCTGTTCATCGCCTTCATCGGCTTCGTCAACGCCGGCTTCGTGCGCACCGGCGGCGGCACGCCCCTCGAGCTCGGCACCGCCGGGTCGATCGCCTCGATCGACACGCTGCTGTTCGTGGTCACGCTGCTCATCGGCGGCATCCTCATCGCGCTGAAGGTGAAGGGCGCCATCCTCATCGCCCTCGTGGGCGGCACCGTGCTCGCCGCCATCGTCAACCTCTTCACGCCCGTCGCGGACTTCGGTCTCAGCGGCGGGGTGTTCGCGCTCCCCGACCTCAGCCTCGTCGGCGCCGTGGACTTCGGCTTCGACTTCGCCAAGGTCGGCTTCGTCGCCCTGCTGATGTTCGTGTTCACCCTGGTGTTCACCAACTTCTTCGACGCCATGGGCACCATGACGGGCCTCGCGAAGGAGGCCGACCTCGC
>NZ_JANJFJ010000132.1:0-11198 GCF_024626565.1 Microbacterium sp. zg.Y909 | reverse complement strand
CCCCTCCGTAGGCTGGTCGGGTGTGGACGGAGGAGCGGATGGCGATGACCCTGCCCGAACTCGCGGAGGCGGGAATGGTGGACCCCGGGTGGGCGCGGGCGCTGCAGCCGGTCGCCCCCGACATCGCCGCGCTCGGTGAGCGGCTGCGCGCCGAGACGGCCGCGGGGCGCGAATACCTGCCCGCCGGCGACCGCGTGCTCCGCGCGTTCCAGCGGCCGCTCGAGGACGTGCGCGTGCTGATCGTGGGGCAGGACCCGTACCCGACGCCCGGGCACCCGATCGGGCTGTCGTTCGCCGTCGACGCGCACGTGCGCCCCATCCCGCGAAGCCTGCGCAACATCTACAAAGAGCTTTCCGACGACCTCGGCATCCCCCCGGCCGCCCACGGCGACCTCTCGGCGTGGAGCGACCAGGGCGTCATGCTGCTCAACCGCGTGCTGACCGTCGCGCCGGGCGCGGCCGGATCGCATCGGGGGTGGGGGTGGGAGAAGGTGACCGAGCACGCGATCCGGACGCTCGTGCAGCGGGAACAGCCCCTCGTGGCGATTCTGTGGGGGAAGGATGCCGCAGCGCTCGCGCCGATGCTCGGTGACACGCCCCGCATCGAGTCGCCGCACCCGTCGCCGCTGTCGGCGTCCCGGGGGTTCTTCGGCTCCCGTCCCTTCTCGCGCGCGGACGCCCTGCTCGTAGAACAGGGCGGAGAGCCGGTGGATTGGCGGCTGCCCGACCCCACGGCCCTAGGCTGACGGCATGCTGGAGGACGAGTACGAGCGAGATCGGCGCCGACTGCCCCGACATCTGCGTCGCCGCCCCGAGCCGGAGCGGCCCTTCTCGTACGAGATCCGCCCTGCGCAGGAGCGGGATGTGCCCGACATCCGCGAGATCTACAACCACTACGTCACGAACTCGGTGGTGACATTCGACGAGAAGAAGTGGACCAACGCGCAGTGGCGCGAGAAGCTCGCCCACGCTCAGAAGCTGGGCCTTCCCTTCTTGGTCGCCGCGTCCCCGTCGGGGCAGATCCTCGGCTATGCCTACGTGCAGCCGCTGTCGAGCAAATCGGGCTACCGCTACAGCGTCGAGGACACGATCTACCTCGGCCAGGCCGCCACCGGCAAGGGCCTGGGACGCGCGCTGCTCGAGGCGCTCATCGCGGCGTCGGAGCAGGCCGGCATCCGCGAGATGGTCGCCATCATCAGTGACCGAGGCGCCGACGCCTCCATCGCGCTGCACGAGAAGCTCGGCTTCGTCGAGGTGGGTCGCATGGGCCGCGTCGGGCACAAGTTCGGCCGGTGGCTCGGAACGGTCTACCTGCAGAAGTCGCTCAAACCGGTGAAGAAGAAGGGCCTTTTCGGTCGCCTGCGGGAAGGGTGACGTCTGGCCAGGCCCGCACCGCGTCGATGAGCGTGCGCCACGGCCCGGTCACATCGGCATCCGGCAGCTCGGCCTCGTGGTGCTCCCGCCCCGTCTCTGCGCTCACTCGCCAGCAGAAGCGGTCGGCGCCGGAAGGATCGTGGCTTCCGTCGTTCCACGGGCAGCGATCGATGAGTTCGAGCCACGGCTCGGCGTCGTCGCCGACGGGCGCCGCGCGCCACGTGCGGCGAAGTCCCGCGATACCGCCGGTGCGGACGACCGTCACCGAGAGGGCGGGCTCAAGGCACTCAGGCATCGTCGATCACGCCCACGCCCGACCAGCCGGCTCGGACGGCGGCGACCTCCTCTGAGTCCTCACCGTACTCGGCGACGGCGACCGCCAGCGTGGCGCGGGCGAACGCGGCGAAATCGGTCGTGGGGGAGAGGGAGCCGCCGGTGAGCGTGAGGTACCAGATGCGCCCGGCGCGCTCCCACGCGAAGCCCCCGAGGGCGGTTGCCACCAGGTGGAAGGCGCGGTTCGGGATGCCGGAATTGATGTGCACCCCGCCGTTGTCGTCGGTCGTCTCGACGTAGTCGCGCATGTGGCCGGGCTGCGGGTCGCGCCCCAGCACGTCGTCGTCGTAGGCGGTGCCCGGCGCTGCGAGCGAGCGCAGCGCCCTGCCCTGCACCGCGTCGGTGAAGATGCCGGCGCCGATGAGCCACGACGCCTCATCCGCGCGCTGCCGCAGATGGTGCTGTTCGGCGAGGGCTCCGAACACATCCGCGACGGATTCGTTGAGGGCGCCGGATTGCCCCTCGTACACCAGCCCGCCGGAGTACTCGATGACGCCGTGCGTGAGCTCGTGTGCGATCACCGTGAGCGAGTCGGTGAACCCGGTGAACACCTCGCCGTCGCCGTCGCCGAAGACCATGCGCTCGCCGTTCCAGAAGGCGTTGTCGAAATCGACGCCGTAGTGCACGGTGGCCGCGAGCGTGCCGCCCACGGCGTCGATCCCCGCGCGCCCGAAGGCGTCCCAGAAGAGGTCGAACGTGACCCCGAGACCGTCGTACGCCTCATCGGTGTCGTCGTCGCCGGTGGGGTCGTCGCCTTCGGCGCGCACGAGCACACCGGGCAGCGTCTCCTGATGCTGCGCGTCGGAGATGGCGCGATCGGGGGAGGGTCCCCCTTCGGCGACGAGCGAGCCGTTCTCGTCGATCGACAGGCGCAGGCGCGTGAGGTCGGGGTGGTAGCCGCGCTGGGCCCCGAGGGTGGCGCGCGCCGCCTGGGCCGCCCGCGCCAGATGAGGGGCCTCGGTCGCTGCGAGTCGAGCGAGCAGGTAGGGCGGGACGATGGCGTTCATGCCATGAGGCTAGGGGGCGGCGCCGACATCCGTCACGCCCCCGCTGCCGGGGTCGATCGCAGGGATGGATGCCAGCAGCCGCCGGGTGTACGCCACTTGCGGCGTGAGCAGCACCTTCTCAGTCGGGCCTTCTTCGACGATGCGGCCGTCCTTCATCACGATCACCTCGTCGCAGAGATTCTGCACGACGCCGATGTCGTGGGAGACGAGCACGAGCGCGAGGCCCTCGCGGCGCCGCAGGTCGCGCAGCAGCTCCAGGATCTGGGCTCGCACCGTCACGTCCAGTGCAGACAGGGGCTCGTCGCCCACCAGCAGGCGGGGCCGGTGCACGATGGCGCGGGCGATCGCGACGCGCTGGCGCTGGCCGCCCGAGAACTCGTGCGGGAAGCGGTCGGCCATGTCGGGCTCGAGGCCCACGTCAGTCAGCACCTGCCGCACCCGGGCGCGGTGGTCGCCGTCGATTCCGAGGGCCCACAGCGGCTCGCCGACGATGCGCCCGATGCTCATCCTCGGATCCAGCGACTCGTAAGGATCCTGGAACACGATGCCGGTCTGTCGCCGCAGCCAGTGGAGTGAGCGGGCGGGCGCGGATGCCACCACCGGCCGGCCGTCGAACTCGACGGTGCCGGCGGTGGGGCTGTCCAACCCCAGCAGCAGCCGCACCAGTGTGGATTTCCCGGAGCCGGACTCGCCGATGACACCGAGGGCGGAGTTCTCCCGCACGTCGACGTCGGCGTCCTCCAGCGCCGTCGTCCAGCGCCGCGGCTCGAACAGCGCGGTGCGGGGGGCGAGATGACGGCGGGTGAGGCCGCGGCCGCGCAGCAGCGTCGTCATGCGCCGCCTCCCGGACGCCACAGGGTGGCGGTGGCGTCGCGCAGCAGCCCCCGGGTCACCGGCGACGTCGGCGAACTCAGCAGGGTCGGCACGGGCGCCGCCTCCACGACGCGGCCGTGCTCGAGCACGACGCCGTGCGTGGCGATCTGCGAGAGCACGGCGAGGTCGTGGGTGATGAACACCAGCGACATGCCGTCGCGGGAGACGAGGTCGCCGAGCAGGTGCAGGATGTCTGCCTGGATCGTGACGTCCAGCGCGGTCGTCGGCTCATCGGCGATGAGCAGGCGCGGCCGGCAGGCCAGCGCCATGGCGATGGCCACGCGCTGCCGCTGTCCGCCCGACAGCTGGTGGGGGTATCGGGCGACGATGCGCTCCGGATCGGGGAGGGCGACCCGCCTCGCCTCGGCGACCGCGCGGGCCTTGGCCTCGCGGCGGGACACGCGCTCGTGGATGCGCACCGACTCCGAGATCTGCCGACCCACGTTGCGGATGGGGTTGAGGGCGGTCCGTGGCTCCTGGAAGACGATGCCGATCTCGTCGCCGCGCAAGCGGGCGAGATCGCGGTCCTTCATGCCGATGAGCTCGCGGCCGTTCCAGCGGATGCTGCCCGACGTCGTCGCGGCGTCCGGCAGCAGGCCCATGATCGCCAGCGCGGTGAGCGACTTTCCGGAGCCCGATTCGCCGATGAGGCCCACGCGTGCCGAATCGGGCACGTCGAACGAGACGCCGTCGACCACGCGCCGGCCGCCCAGCTCGATCACCAGATCGCGGACCTCGAGGCTCATGCCACCACCTCCGGCACGTGTGCGCGCGCTGCGTTGACGCGCCGTGACAGGGTCGGGTCCGTTGCCTCGCGCAGTCCGTCGCCGAGCAGGTTGAGACCGAGCACCGTGAGCGTGATGGCCAGGCCCGGCCACACCACCGACAAGGGGTGCACCGTGATGTAGCTCTGCAGCTCGCTCAGCAGCCCTCCCCATGACGGCTGGGTCGGCGGTGCGCCGAACCCGAGGTACGACAGACCTGCCTCGGCGAGCACTGCCACGGCCATGCCCCACGACAGCTGCACGATGAACACCGGTGCGACGTTGGGGAAGAGATGGCGCAGCAGGTTCTGCGTCGGGGTGAGTCCCGCAGCGCGGCCTGCGAGCACGAACTCGCTGTGCAGCACCCGGCGGAGCTCGGGGCGGGTCACGCGGGCGATGTTGACGCCGAAGCCGATCCCCACCGAGAGGATCACCACCCACAGCGACCCGCCCCACACGGCCGAGATCATCATGGCGATCAGCAGCACCGGAAAGGCGATGAGGATGTCGACGAGCACAGCGACCGACTCGCGCACCCACCGTGCCGTGAGTGCCCCGAGCGATGCCAGCACGAGGCCGATGAGGGTGGCCACGAGGCCCGCGCCGAGGGCGACCCAGACAGTGGTGACAGAACCCGCCATGATCAGGCTCAGGATGTCGCGGCCGGTGCCGTCGGTGCCGAGCAGGTGGGGCCAGCCAGGCGGCATCCACCGCTGGGCGATGTCCACGCGTTGCGGGTCGAACGGTGTCCACAACGCCGATACGACGGCGGTGAGGCCCACGCCGGCGAACACGGCCAGCCCGATACGGCCGGTGGTGAGGGCGGTGAGGCGGCGCAGCCAGCCCCACCGGTCAGCGGCGCGGGCGGGTCGTGCCTGGGCAGATGCGCCTTTCACTGTGCCTTTCACTGCGCCTCCCGCTGCCGCGGGTCGATCACGCGGTGGAACAGGTCCACCGCGAAACCGACCACGAGCACGAACCCGGTGAGCACGAGCAGCTCTCCCTGCACCTTGGGCAGATCGCGCTGACCGACGTCGACGACGAGCATGCGGCCGATGCCGGGGAGGGAGAACAGCTGCTCGATGACCACGGCCCCGACGATGATGCCGGCGACCTGCAGGCCCAGCACCGTGATGATCGACAACCCGACGTTGGGAAGCCCGTGACGCAGCATCGCCTGGGTGCGGGTGAGCCCTTTCGCCGCGGCGGCGCGTACGTAGTCCTGGCCCACCGCCTGCAGGGTCGCCGAGCGGACGAATCGCAGCAGCATGGCGCCTTCGACGATGCCGATCGTGATCGCCGGCAGCAGCAGGGCGCGCCAGGCAGCGGCAGGGTCCGCCCAGCCCGAGCGGGGGAAGCCCTGGGCGGGCAGCCAGCCGAGCCACACCGCGAAGACGACGACGAGCATCATGCCGGCCCAGACGACGGGAACGGCGGCGAGAGCCTGGGCACCGACGGTGATCATCGTTCCGTCGGCGCGGCCGCGCCGCAGCGCTGAGGCAACGCCCAGGGGCACGCTGAACACCAGCGCGATGACCATGGCGAGCAGGCCGAGCGGAACGGTCACCTCGGCCTTCTGCGCGAGCTCGGTCGCCACCGGGGTTCCGGTCAGCAGCGACGTGCCGAGGTCTCCGCGGACCACCCCGGACATCCAGTCGAAGTACTGGATCGGCAGTGGTCGGTCAAGACCCAGGCCCGACCGGATGGCCTCGACCTGCGCGGGGCCCGCGATCATCTGCGCGATGTCGCCGGGCAGCACCCGCAGGGTGACGAAGATCAACACGCTGGCAACGACGAGACCCACCAGCAGCAGGACCAGCCGTGTCAGCGCGTAGCGGATCACCCCTCGCTCTTGGTGATCTCGGCGAGGTTGAGGCGCTCGTTCACGTTGACCGTCGGCATACCGGCGATGCTATCGCCGACCGCGACCACCGAGGCGCCGTTGTACAGCCAGTCGGCGGCGTGGTCCTCCGAGACGAGGCGTGCGGCCTGCGCCAGCAGCTCGTCGGCCTCGGCCTCGTCCGTCGCCGCGAGCGACTGTGCGAACAGCTCCTGCACCTCGGCGTTGTCGTAGCCGAAGTAGTAGGACGGGTCCGCCCAGTTCTCGAAGTCTCGCGCCTCGGTGTGCAGCACGAAGCTGAGTTCGTAGTCCCGGTTGACGTAGACGTCGTTGAGCCAGGCCGAGAACTCCACCGGGTCGATCTCGAGCGTCACGCCGACGTCGTGCAGGTTCGAGACGAGGATCTGCGACACGGTGGTGCCGTAGAACGACGGGATCGTGAGCGTCAGCTCGAGATCCTCCGCGCCCGCCTCGGCGAGCAGCTCGCGCGCGGCCTCGGGGTCGTGCGGCACGACGTCGGAGAGATCTTCGTGACCGGGGTCGAGTTCGGGGATGGGGCCGTACTGCGTCTGGCCGGCGCCGATCGCTTCGACGATGGCGTCGTGGTCGATCGCCTGGCGGATCGCCTGGCGCACGCGCACGTCGGCCAGCGGCTCCGCTGCGGCGTTCATCGCCAGGGTGCCCTTGTCGGTCGACGCACCGACCTCGACGGTGAAGTCGCCGTTGGCCTCGATCTGCTCCGAGAGGTTCGCGTCGAAGCCGGTCACCACGTCGACCTCACCGGCGAGGGCGGCGTTGAGGGCCGCCTGCGTCTCGGGGATGTACGCGAAGATCACCTCGGAGACGCCGGCGGGGTCGCCCCAGTAGCCGTCGAACCGCTGCAGGGTGACGCTGTCGCCCTGACGCCACGACGAGAGGGTGAAGGGTCCGGTGCCGTTGGCGGCGGTCTTGCGGTCGGTGGCATCCCCTTCCTTGAGCACCAGGCCCGCGCGACCGGTGAGGTTCCACAGGAAGCTCGAATCAGGCTGGCTCAGGGTGATGGTGATCGTCTGGCCGTCGGCGGTGACCGAGGTCATGCCGGCGAGCCGCTCGGCATCGCGGTAGCTGGGGGTGTCCCGCACCTGGGTGAGCGACCACACCACGTCCTGCGGGGTGAGCGGCTGGCCGTCGTGGAAGACCACCCCCTCGCGCAGGGTGAAGGTGTAGGTGAGTCCGTCTTCTGACACCTCATAGTCGCTGGCCAGGGCGGGGACGATGTCCTGCTCGGGGGTGCGCGACACCAGGCCCTGGTAGACGTTGTCGATGAGCAGCTGGTCGAGCGCGGCGCCGGCTGTCTCACGGATGTCGAGGTTGCCGGGCTCGGCGACCATGCGCACCGTGACGGAGGCGTTCGGGTCGGCGACGGCGCTGGTCGACGGGGCGGGCGTCTGCTGTGCGGTGCAGGCCGTGAGGGCCAGAGCGCCGGCCATGAGCACGGCGGCGGCCAGGGGGGTACGGCGGAGCATGGAGGGAATCCTTTCGCAAGGGCGGGGGCGTCGGCGCTGTCCGTGGCCTCCGCGTACTCTTGTGCGCCTAACAGCCTATGGTCCGCCCGACGCAGGTCGCGCATCGGGGCCGCCCATTGTGAGCCCGGGATCAGGATTTTTTCGGCCTCCGCCGAGGCAGAAGGGCGATCATGCCGCTCCGGGCGCAGATTCCGGGCCCGGGCTAGGGTCAGATCATGAGCGATGAAGCGCGCGTGCACCTGTCCCGCTCCGCACCTGCGGCCTACCGCGCCCTCGACGCGGTGGCCAAGACCGTCGGCGCGCTCGCCGATGAAGCCGGCGTCGAGCCCCGCCTGCGCGAGCTCGTGCAGATCCACGCGTCGCAGCTGAACGGATGCGCGTTCTGCGTGCGGGTGCACGTCGACCGGGCGACAGCCGCCGGACTCACCGCGGACGTGATCGCGCAGGTCGCGGTGTGGCGGGACTCGGGCGTCTTCAGCGAGCGTGAGCGCGCGGCGCTGGAACTGACCGAGGCGCACGTGCGCATCGATCTGGGCGGTGTTCCCGACGATGTGTACGACCGGGTGGGCGCCATCCTGTCGGAGAAGGAGTACGTGGCGATCAGCTGGATCCTGGTGTCGATCAACGCGTTCAACCGCGTCGCCATCGCCGGTCGCTACCCCGTGCCCGCACGCGACGGAGAGCAGGCATGACGGATGCCACCTGGGCCGTCTCCGGCGCGCTCAATTTCCGTGATGTGGGGGGCCTGCCGGCGCAGGGCGGAGTGACGCGCTCGGGCGTGCTGTTCCGCTCGGGCAACCTCGCGCGCCTGGACGATGTCGGCAGGCGCACGTTGCGGGAGCTGGGGTTGCGGCGGGTGATCGACCTGCGCGCGGACGACGAGGTGGCCCTCGAGCCGTCGCTGGTCGATGGGCTGGGGCTCGAGACGATGCGCGTTCCCCTCCTCCTCGGCTCGGCCGCGTCGTTCTTGGAGAAGGACATCGATCTCGACGGCTTCTACCGCGCGATGCTCGATGAGGCCGCCGACCGCGTCGTCGAGGTGGTGCGGGGAGTGCTGGCCGATCAGCCGGTGCTCGTTCACTGCACCGTCGGCAAGGACCGCACCGGAGTCACCGTGGGACTCACGCTGGCCGCGGCGGGCGTCGACGAGGATGCCGTGGTGGCGGACTATGCGCGCACCGAGGCGCTGCTGCCCGCACAGCGCAACGCCCGCGTGCTGCGGTATCTGCGCTCGCAGCATCCTGAGGCGCGCTTTCTCGAGGAACTCGCGACCAAGTCGCCCGCCGCCGCGATGCGCACCCTCCTCGACGATCTGCGGGGCCGCTACGGCGCTCCCGTGGAGTTCCTGCGCGCGCACGGCCTGGGGGACGACGAGATCCGCGAGCTGACCGCGCTGCTCGTGCGGCAAAGCTGACCCTTACTCAGGTTAGGCAACCCTATGTCGGTGTATCGTGGCAGTGTCATGACCTCCCTCGACCACAACGCCACCGCCTGCCGGGCCTCCAAGCACACACGCGTGCAGCACCTCGTCACCGCCGACGAGCACTCGCTCACCGATCTCGAGGCGCTTCTCGCCACGCTGCCGCTGTGCTCGACCGGACGCGTCTTCATCGAGGTCCCCGACGACACCTGGTGTGCCGACATCGCGGTGCCCCCGCGCATGACGCTGACCTGGCTCGACCGTTCCCGCCGCTCCGGTGCACCGGGGACTGGCCGGTCCTGCGCGCCGGGCGAGGCGCTCGCGCGGGCGGTCGCGGCGTGGGCCGACGAGATGCTGTGCGGACAGGAGGGCGGCACCCGCGTGTTCCTGCTGGGCGGCTACCTCGGCACCGCCGACATCGTCGACCACCTCACCGGTCGCCTCGGCATGCCGGCCGATGACATCCGCACGCCGGAGCGCTTCGGCCTCGCGACCGCGCGCTGAGCGGCGCACTCACGAGCCGCGCGGCACGTACCTGCCGTCTTCGAGTCCCGCCTCGATCTCGAAGCGGTTCGTCAGCGGGTTGCGTCCCGCCAAAAGGTAGAGCAGGGGCATGAGCGCGCCATAGCGCTGCCACTGCCGCTTGTGCACCGCCTCGTGCCGCAGCAGGCCGGTGGTGACGCGGCCGCTGCCGGTCAGGAAGCACCCGCCCACGCACACGCCGCCGCGGCCGAACGTCCAGCCCGGCATGCCCCGGAACACCCACAGACCCTGCCGCTTCTCAACGCGGCCGGTGGACCACAGTGTGCCCCACAACAGGCCGACGGCGGTGCCCCAGAGGTAGCCCAGGCGGCTCACCGGCGAATCCAGCAGCACGCTCGGGATCCAGCGGTCCCACCGCCGGCCGCGGGCCAATGCCTCGTGCGCTGCTTCTCGCCAGCCGGCCGGCGGGGTGCGGGTCGGGCTCACGCGAGCGCGCCGATCACGCGCAGGATCGCTCCCATGTCGTCGACCGCGGCTCGCGGCGAGACGGGTGAGAACCCCGCCAGCGACGCGCCGGCGAGCGGTACGCGCCGTCGCAGCTCGGCGAGGGCGGCCACCAGCTGCGGCACCTCGATGCCGAAGGGGACGGCGCTGCCGACACCGGTGATCGCCGCCGGGTCCAGCACGTCGAGATCGACGTGCACGTACACGGCGTCGGCCCCGGTCGCAGCGACGGCGTGGGCGAGCGCGGCGGAGTCGGTGAACGCCTCGGCCGGGAGGTGGGTGATCGCGGAGGTCTGCAGGTACGCCGTCTCTGCGGCATCCAGCTCGCGGGCTCCGGCCAGCACGACGCGCTCGGGCGGGATGGTGCCCGCGGGCAGGGCGAGTTCCCCGTCGCCGACGACGGCACGCAGGGCCATGCCGGCGTAGGCGCCCGAGAGCGAGGATTGCGGGTCGTTCAGGTCTCCGTGGGCATCGAGCCAGACCACCGCGAGGTGGGGATGCCGGGCCGCGGCGTGCCGGATGGCGGGGACGGCGACCGCGCAGTCGCCGCCGACCACGACGAACGGCTCGTCTACCGGGGCGAGCGCTTCGGCGACCAGCGTCTGGACGCGCTCCAGCGCGCTCAGCCGGTGTACGCCGGTGTCGAGCGACTCGCCGGCTTCGAGGGGCACATCCACACGGGTGCAGGCGGCGCGGGGGAGATCGCCCTCGATCGCCTCCGCACCGTCGACGAGCAGCATGGCGCGCGCAGACGGCGAGCCCTGCCATTGCGGAACGACGATGAACCGGGTCATGTGCCCATCTTCCCCTGAAGCGGCGTGCCGAAACGACCGGCCGCGCCGTGTAAACCCCTGGCTGTGACGACAGCGGGCGCCGCTCCGTGAGGAGACGGCGCCCGCTGTCGGTTCGGGGCTCAGGCTCCGGCGTCGATCGCCTTCGCCGGGGCGCCGGACTTCAGCGCGGCCAGGCGCGCCTCGACCTCGGTGAGCTCGCCCACGTCCTCGAGCTGGTTGAACTGGGCGTCGATGCTCGATGCCGCGAGCTCCTGCTTGCCGGCGGCCAGGGCCTCCTGGCGGCGCACCTTGTCTTCGAAGC
>NZ_JANJFJ010000131.1:0-11207 GCF_024626565.1 Microbacterium sp. zg.Y909 | reverse complement strand
TCCTTTCGCCCTGGGGCTGATCGTCGTCGGTGGTCAGATGCGGGGCGATGTCGCGCGGCTGCATGGTGCCGTCGAGCACCATCTTGACCTGCTCGACGATCGGCATGGCGATTCCCGCCGCCCGGGCGAGGTTCAGGATCGGCGCGACCGAACTCAAACCCTCGGCCGTCTGATCCATCTGCTTCACGACGTCGTGGTAGCTGTATCCCTGGCCCAGCAGCCGGCCCGCGGTGTTGTTGCGGCTGAGCGGCGACTGGCACGTGGCGATGAGGTCGCCCAGGCCCGCCAGGCCCTGCAGAGTCTCGGGCTGGGCGCCCTGTGCCACGGCGAAGTCGGTCATCTCCACGAGCCCTCGTGTGATGATCGACGCCTTGGTGTTCTCGCCGTAGCCGACGCCGTCGACGATGCCGATGGCCACGGCGATGAGGTTCTTCAGCACTCCCCCGAACTCGGTGCCGATCACATCGGTGTTGACGAACGTGCGGAAGTAGCGGTTGCGCGCACGACGCGCCACCGCCTCGGCTGTCTCACGGCTCGTGGACGAGATCACCGCGGCGGTCGGCTGCTCGCGGGCGATCTCGAGGGCGAGGTTCGGTCCGGATGCCACGGCGATGCGAGCCGGGTCGCAGTGCAGCTCCTGCTCGATGACCTGGCTCATCCGCAGACCCGACCGCTTCTCGACGCCCTTCATGAGCGAGACGATCGGCACGTCGGTGCCGGTGACGAGGGGCCTGAGGGCCTTGAGGTTCTGGCGAGCCGACTGGCTCGGAATCGACAGGTACACCTGGGTGGCGCCGTCGAGCGCCTCGGACAGGTGATGCGTGGCCGACATGCTGCGGGGAAGGTTGATGCCCGGCAGGTACTGGCTGTTGCGCTTCGCCTCGTCGATCTCGTGCGCGAGCTCCGGCCGGCGCGCCCACATCACCACGTGCGCCCCACCGTCAGCGAGGATCTTGCCGAACGTCGTGCCCCAGCTTCCGGCGCCGATCACCGCCACACGGGGGGCTGCGGCATCCGCTCTACGGCTCAAGGCGACCCGTCTCCTTCTGTCCGTGCTGCGTCGGATCCCACCGCTCGGGCGGCGGCGTCTCGCCGCGCAGCTGTCCCTCGAGCGCCGCGATGCGATCCATCACGACGTCGGTCGCCTCGACCAGCGACGCGTGATGGGCCCCGCGACCCGCGTACGCCGACAGGTCCACCGGGGGTCCGATGAGGATCCGCACCCGCTTGCGCGGCGGCCACAGGCTGAGCTTCCCGTAGCGCGGCAGGATCTTCTGCACACCCCACGTGGCCATGGGGATCACCGGCAGGTCGCCGGACAGGGCCACCCGCACCGCACCCGTCTTGCCGCGCATGGGCCACAGGTCGGGGTCTCGCGTGAGCGAGCCCTCCGGGTAGATGATCACCCCCGAGCCCTTGGCGATGAGGTGCTCGGCCGTGTCGATCGTCTGCTTGGCGGTGGCGGCCGAGCCTGCGCGCGCCACGGGAATCATGCCGGTGACGCGCAGCGCCCAGCCGAACACCGGAACGCGGAAGAGCCCTTCCTTCACCAGGAAGCGAGGCGCTCGGCCCAGCCGCCAGGTCGCGACGGCCACGATGACCGGGTCGAACTCGCTGTAGTGGTTGGGCGCGAGCACGTAGGCGCCCTCCATCGGCAGGTTCTCCCCGCCCTCGATCTCGATGCGCGCGAGAATGCCGGCCAGTGGGACGACGATTCCCGAGAGGGGCCAGAAGATGCTGGGGCGGGTCTTCTCGGGCGAGGCGCGGCGACGTGTGCGGGCCACGATCAACCGATGACGTCGAAGTCGGCGCCGAGGGCGTGCAGCTTGTCGAAGAAGTTCTCATACCCACGCCGGATGATCCCGACGTTGTGCACGATGGACTCCCCCTGCGCCGTGAGGGCCGCGATCACGTGGCTGTAGCCACCCCGGAGGTCGGGCACGACGATCTCGGCGCCATGCAGCGGCGTGGGGCCGGTGATGACCGCGGCCTGCTCGAGTGCTCGGCGGGGCACCCGGCGGTACTCGCCTTCGAGACCGTCCTTGTGCACGACGATGTCAGCACCCATCTTCACGAGGGCATCGGTGAACCCGAAGCGGTTCTCGTACACCGTCTCGTGTACCACCGACGTCCCCTCCGCCTGCGTCAGCGCGACGATGAGGGGCTGCTGCCAGTCGGTCATGAAGCCGGGGTGCACGTCGGTCTCCACCATGACGGGCTTGAGCGGGCCACCGCGGTAGAAGCGGATGCCGTCCTCCTGGATGTCGAAGGCACCGCCTACCTTGCGGAAGATGTTGAGGAAGGTCAGCATGTCCTGCTGGCGGGCCCCGCCCACGAAGATGTCGCCGTCCGTGGCCAGCGCCGCCGACGCCCACGAGGCCGCCTCGTTGCGGTCGAAGATGCTGCGGTGGTCGTATCCGGTGAGCGTGTCGACGCCCTCGATGAAGATGACGCGGTTGGGCTCGTACGAGATGATGGCGCCCATCTTCTGCAGCACGCCGATGAGGTCCATGATCTCGGGCTCGATGGCGGCGTTGCGAAGCTCGGTCGTGCCCTTCGCCCGCACGGCCGTCAGCAGCACCTGCTCGGTGGCCCCGACGCTCGGGTAGGGCAGCTCGATGTCGGCGCCGTGGAGGCCCTCGGGGGCGGAGAGACGGATGCCACTGGGCAGCTTCTCCACGATCGCGCCGAAGCGACGGAGCGCATCGAGGTGGAAGTTGATGGGACGGTCGCCGATGCGGCATCCACCGAGGTCGGGGATGAAGGCCTGGCCGAGCAGGTGCAGCAGCGGGCCGCAGAAGAGGATCGGGATGCGCGACGAACCGGCGTGCGCGTCGATCTCCTCGAAGTGGGCCGACTTCGCATCACTGGGATCGAACACGAGGCTTCCGGGCTCCTCGCCGTCGTCGACGCGCACACCGTGCACCTCGAGCAGCGACCGGACGACCTGCACGTCGCTGATGTCGGGCACGTCGCGCAGCACGCTGACGCTCTCACCGAGGAGGGAAGCGACCATCGCCTTGGTGGCGAGGTTCTTCGCGCCCTTCACATCGACGCGGCCGACCAGCGGACGACCGCCGCGGATGGCGATCGTGTCCCCCGTCATTCCCTGCGACAGCCCCTCCGGCTCGCTCGCCGCCGATGTGTTCTCGCGGGGAATTGACTTCATGCGGTGGACCTCACTTGGTAGCTACCGGACCGGAAGGGTCCGTGGGCGCCACGCCTCGCGGCGGGCTTCGAACTGTGCGATTGCATCTTCGTCGCGCAGCGTCAGCCCGATGTCATCCAGACCCTCGAGCAGGCGCCATCTAGTGTAATCATCGATGTCGAACGCAAGCTCTAGGTCACCGATCGTGGTAGTGCGAGTCAGCAGGTCCACGGTCATCGTCACGCCGGGCTGAGCCTGCGCGACCGCCCAGATCGCTTCGATGCCGGCCTCGTCGATGACCCCGGTCACCAGCCCCTGCTTGCCCGCGTTGCCGCGGAAGATGTCGGCGAACCGCGGACTGAGCACGACGCGGAATCCGTAGTCGCGCAGCGCCCAGACGGCGTGCTCACGGCTCGAGCCGGTGCCGAAGTCGGGGCCGGCGACGAGGATCGAGGCGTTGCGGTACGCGGGCTGGTTCAGCACGAATTCGGGGTCCTGCCGCCAGCTCGAGAAGAGCGCGTCCTCGAAACCGGTCTTGGTGACCCGCTTGAGGTACACGGCGGGGATGATCTGGTCGGTGTCGACGGCTGAGCGGGTCAGCGGGGCGACGACGCCGGTGTGGGTGGTGAACTTCTCCATGTCAGACCTCCACTGACTCGAACGCCGGCAGATCGCTGGGGCTCGCGAGACGCCCGAGCACCGCGGTGGCCGCGGCGACCAGCGGCGACACCAGGTGCGTGCGCCCGCCCTTGCCCTGCCGTCCCTCGAAGTTGCGGTTGCTCGTCGACGCGCAGCGCTCCCCCGGTGCCAGCTGGTCGGGGTTCATGCCCAGGCACATCGAGCAGCCGGCGAAACGCCATTCGGCACCGAAGTCGAGGAAGACCTTGTCCAGCCCCTCCGCCTCGGCTTCCAGCCGCACGCGCGCCGACCCGGGGACGACCATCACGCGAACCCCCTCGGCCTTCGTGCGGCCCTGCACGATCGACGCGAAGGCGCGCAGGTCCTCGATGCGGCTGTTGGTGCAGGAGCCCATGAAGACGGCATCCACCGGCACGTCCTTGAGCGCAGTGCCGGGGACGAGGTCCATGTACTCCAGCGCGCGGCGGGCGGCTGCCTGATCGTTGGGGTCGGCGAAGTCCTCGGGAGCCGGCACGACGTCGCTGAGCGACACGCCCTGGCCGGGGTTGGTGCCCCACGTCACGAAGGGTTCAAGGGTGTCGGCGTCGAGGAACACCTCAGCGTCGTAGACGGCGCCCTCGTCGCTCGGGAGAGTCCGCCAGTAGGCGACAGCGTCGTCCCAGTCCTGACCGGTCGGCGCGTGCTGCCGGCCCTTGAGGTAGGCGAAGGTGGTCTCGTCGGGCGCGACCATTCCGGCGCGGGCGCCCGCCTCGATCGACATGTTGCAGATCGTCATGCGCCCCTCCATCGAGAGGGCGCGGATGGCGCTGCCGCGGAATTCGAGCACGTAGCCCTGCCCGCCGTTGGTGCCGATCTTGGCGATCACGGCGAGGATGATGTCCTTCGCCGTGACACCGGGCTTGAGTTCCCCTTCGACGGTGATCGCCATCGTCTTGAAGGGCTTGAGCGGCAGCGTCTGGGTGGCAAGGACATGCTCCACCTCGCTCGTGCCGATGCCGAAGGCCATCGCACCGAACGCGCCGTGGGTCGAGGTGTGCGAGTCGCCGCAGACCACGGTGATCCCCGGCATCGTGAGGCCCAGCTGGGGGCCCACGACGTGGACGATCCCCTGCTCCTTGTCGCCGAGCGGATGCAGGCGCACACCGAACTCGGCGGCATTGCGCCGCAGGGTCTCGATCTGGGTGCGGCTGGTGAGGTCGGCGATCGGCTTGTCGATGTCGAGCGTCGGGGTGTTGTGGTCCTCGGTCGCGATCGTGAGGTCGAGGCGGCGCACCGGGCGCCCCTCGGCGCGCAGGCCGTCGAATGCCTGGGGGCTCGTCACCTCGTGCACCAGGTGCAGGTCGATGTAGATGATGTCGGGGCTGCCGTCTTCGCCCTTGACCACGACGTGGTCATCCCAGACCTTCTCGGCCAGGGTGCGGGGGCGATCAGGGATCGTCGTCGGTGCGGGGGTGCTCATTGCTCTGAAGTCTCCTTGCGAACGGGATCAAGCCCACCACCGACTCCGCGACGAGGAAGGGCTCAGAACGAGGCCTCGCCGCGGCCGCTAAGCAGAAGACGAGCGATCCGCACGCGCCCACATTAGCACCGTGCGGACCGCTCGCTCCTCGTGTGTCAGCGCCCGGCGCGGTGGTCCGGCGTCCCCGGGTCCTCGACGGTCGGGGGCGTCACATGCTCCTCAGCGACGGCCGCGGCCGCAGCCTGCGGCGTCGGGGCCTTGCGCTCGCGGGACGAAGCCACGAGGCTCGCGACGGTGGCGACGACCATCGAGGCGATGATGACGCCCAGCGACATCCAGGTGGAGATGTCCGGCACCCACTCGATGTGCTCCCCGCCGTTGATGAAGGGCAGCTCGTTCTCGTGCATCGCGTGGAAGATGAGTTTGACGCCGATGAAGGCGAGGATGAACGCGATGCCGTAGTGCAGGTACTTGAGGCGGTCGAGCAGTCCCCCCAGCAGGAAGTAGAGCTGGCGCAGGCCCATGAGCGCGAAGATGTTCGCGGTGAAGACGATGAACGGGTCCTGCGTGATGCCGAAGATCGCGGGGATCGAGTCCAGCGCGAACAGCAGGTCGGTCATGCCGATCGCGACGAAGACGATGATCATCGGCGTGAAGATGCGCTTGCCGTTCACGACCGTGCGCACCTTGGCGCCGTCGTACTCGTCGCTGATGTCCACGCGGCGGCGGACCAGCCGCACCACGAAGCTCTCCTTCTTCTCCTCGTCCTCATGCTCCTTGCCGGGGAAGGCCTGCTTCCACGCGGTGTAGATCAGGAACGCCCCGAACAGGTAGAAGATCGGCAGGAACTGCTCGATGATCACCGCTCCGAGCAGGATGAAGATGCCGCGCAGGATCAGCGCGATGATGATGCCGACCATCAGCACCTTCTGCTGGTACTGACGCGGCACCGCGAACTGGCCCATGATCAGCACGAAGACGAAGAGGTTGTCGATCGACAGGCTGTACTCGGTCAGCCAGCCGGCGACGAACTGTCCGGTGACATCGGCGCTTCCGGTCACGCCGAAGAGGATGCCGGCGAACGCGATCGCCAGGGCGACGTAGAAGACCACCCACAGCGTCGACTCCTTGGTGGAGGGGATGTGCGGTCGCTTGATGATCAGCAGCAGATCGGCGATGAGGATCGTGAGTAGCACGACGAATGCGCCGATCTCGAACCAAAGGGGGATCTCGAAGCCCATGGGAGCCTTTCGGAGGGTGCGGTGGATGCCGAAAGTCTCTCCCCCGCGTGAAGCGGCGCGCGCCCGGGGCCACTCGATTGGGGCCCGTGATGACGGAGGCGCGAGGACGGGATACTCCCTCTCGTTCGCACCAGGATACAGGCGTGTGCGCGCCAGACCGCGTTTCTGAGACGATCGGCGGTGGGTCGACACTCTCTCGGTGAGAGACGAAAGGGAACGCATGGGCGACGATCGCGACGACGCGGACCTGGTGGCCGCCGCCGCAACCGGGTCGGAGGACGCCTTCCGCGCGCTCTACCGCGCCTACGTGCGGCCGGTGTACTGGCTTGCGCACGGTCTGGTGGGCAGTGCAGTGGATGCCGAAGACGTGACGCAGGAGACCTTCCTCACGGCGTGGCGCAAGCTTCCCGACCTGCAGCTGGCCGGCGACTCGCTGCTGCCGTGGCTCGTGACGATCTGCCGGTTCCAGTGCGCCAACCGGGTGCGGCGCCTGCGCCGCGAGCGGGAGCGCACCGCCGGCACAGTCGACGAGACCGCGCCGGACACGGTCGACGTTGCGGAGCTCGTGGTCGGCCGCGACGTCGCCGAGCGCATCGTCGCCGCGGTGGCGGGGCTGTCGGCGCTGGACCGGGAGATCTTCCGCCTGTGCGCCGCCGAGGGCCACGCCTACCAGGCTGCCGCCGAGCAGCTGGGCGTGGGCCACGGCGTCGTTCGCAATCGTCTCTCCCGCATCCGCACGAAACTGCGGACCGAACTGGGAACGGAGACCGCATGACCCCGACGACTTCTTCCGGGGCGGATGCCTCCGCGGATCTGCCCGACCTGGACGACCAGACGGTCGCCCGCATCGAGGGCGAGCTGTTCGCGCGCATCCGCCAAGAGCCTCGCGGCGCGGCGGCGGGGCGCGAGGCGGCGCCGGCCGTTCGCGGCGCGACGCCGGCACGCACCGCCCGACAGCGCCGGCGCAGCTGGCTCGTCGCCGGAGGCGCCGCGGCGGCGCTGGTGCTCGTGGCGGCCGTGATCGCACCGGGCGTGGGCAATCTCATCAGGGGCGGCTCGGGGACAGACAGCCAGGTGATCGACGGCGCGTGGATGACCACGACCGAAGGCTCGGCCGTCATGCCGGAGGCCGGCGTGGCCGACGGCGATGCCGAGAGTGGGCTGGGCGTCATCGGCGGTGCCGCCGACGGCGGCGGCGACGGTGCGCAGCAACGCGAGGTGATCGCGACCGCCTCGGCGACGCTCGAGGTGGGCTCAGGTGCGCGGGCGGCTGCCGATGCCCTCGAGGCGATCTCGGCTGAGGCCGAAGCGGCGGGCGGCTTCGTGGAATCGCTCAGCCTCGGGCGGGCCGGCGGTCTCGGCGAGAGCGGCACGATCGAGGGTGGATTCGTCGGGGGCCAGTACGGCGATGCCGCGCTGTATCCCGGCCCCTCGGCGGTGTCGGACACCTGGATCACGGTGCGCGTGCCGTCGACGGAGCTGACCGCCACGATCGAGCGCCTCGACGAGTTCGGCGAGGTCACGGCATCCCGCATCTCGCGTCAGGACGTCACGACCGAGGCGGTCGACTTGCGAGCACGGGTGGCATCGGCCGCGGCGTCGGTAGAGCGGCTCACCGCCCTGCTGAGCGAAGCCGGCTCACTGTCGGACTTGATCGCGGCCGAGGACGCGCTGGCCGAGCGCCAGGCGGAGCTGGAGTCGCTGCAGGGGCAGCTGGACTATCTCGACGGGCAGGTATCGCTGTCGTCGCTGACGGTCAGCGTCGTGACGCCCACGGAGCGTGTCGACGCCGACCCCGCCGGATTCACCGACGGACTGCTGGCGGGATGGAATGGTCTCGTGGCCGCGATGAACGGCATCGTTGTCGCGCTGGGCTTCCTGCTGCCGTGGCTGGGGGTGATCGGTGTGATCGGCGCGGCCGTCTGGCTGATCCGCCGCGCGGTGCGCCGCCGCCGCCGCTCCCCCGCCGCCCCCGCCGCCGACTGACCCGGCCGCCTCGCCCTGGCGCTGAGACGAATCCTGACGGCCGAGACGGCGGGTGCCACCCACGGTCTCGGCCGCGGGTATTCGTCTCACCGGTCGCGCGGCGTCGGCGTCGGCGTGGGCGTCGGCGCGGGCGCGAGGCCGGAGGCAGGCGCGCGCAGGGCGCGGAGGGCGTAGAGGATCGTTGCGAGGTCGACCAGTTCCTGCACGAGGGCACCCACGACGGCGGGGATCACGCCCGTCATCGCGATGAGCATCAGCCCGACGCTCAGCCCGATGCCGATCCAGATCGCGGTGAGGGCGACCCGCAGCGTGTGGCGGCCGATCACGATCGCTTCGACCACGCGCGCGAGCGAGTCGACCGTGATGACGACGTCGGCGGCATCCCCCGCCGCCGTCGCGCCGCGCGCCCCCATCGCCACCCCGACGTCGGCTGCCGCCAGCGCCGGGGCGTCGTTGATGCCGTCGCCGACCATCATCGTGGGGCGCGGGGTGAACGCCCCGACGAGGTGCACTTTCTCGGGCGGGAGCAGGTCGGCGTGCACCTCGTCGACCCCGATGCCGTGGGCGATCGCCTCGGCGGTGGGAGCGGCGTCGCCGGTGAGCATCGCGACACGCTCGACCCCGTGGGTGCGCAGCCACGCGACCACCTCGCGGGACTCCTCCCGGGCTGCATCTGCGAGCAGCAGCGCACCGGCGAAGCGGCCATCGACCGCGACGTACGCCGCCACCTGGCCCGGTTCGAGCCGGGGGCGTTGCACCCCGTCGGCGACGGTGGCTACGAAGGCGGACTTGCCCACCGCCACCTGCCGCTCCGCGAGCACGGCGGACACACCGTTGGTCGCGACCTCGCTGGCTTCTCGGGCCGGCAGCAGCTGCAGTCCTCGGGCATCGGCGGCGGCTCGGATGCCGTCGGCGAGCACGTGCGAGGAGTACTGCTCGGCCGAGGCGGCCAGCTGCAGCACCTCGTCGGCACTGAACCCCGCCGCGGGGAGCACGTCGACGAGCTCGGGACGCCCCGAGGTGAGCGTGCCGGTCTTGTCGAAGCACACCGACCGCACGCGCGCCAAACGCTCGATCTGAGCGCCGCCCTTGACGATGATCCCGGACTTCGCGGCCCGGGACAGCCCGCCCAGGAACGCGATGGGCGCCGCCAGCAGCAGCGGACACGGGGTGGCGAGCACGAGCACCTCGGCGAAGCGGGTGGGATCCCCCGACAGCCCCCACGCCGTTCCCGCCAGCACGAGGGACACGGCGGTGAAGGGCACCGCGAACCGGTCGGCGAGCCGCACGACAGGCGCGCGGGAAGTCTGCGCCGCCTCGACGAGCGCGACGATCTGCTGGTATTGGCTGTCGGCGCTGCGCCGCACCGCGCGCAGCCGCACCGCACGGGTGCCGTTGACGGCGCCCGAGAACACCTCGTCCCCGTCCGAGCGGGTCACCGGCAGGCTCTCGCCCGTGAGGGACGACTCGTCGAAGGTGCCGGCATCCCCCACGACCACCCCGTCGACGGGAACGACCTCCGATGGGCGCACGAGCAGCAGATCACCGACCTGCACGTCCTCCACCGGCACGTCGCGCAGTCGCTCGTCGCCGGCCGCGGCCGGGAGACCGCCCGGCCCGCCGACGATGTGCGCGGTCCGCGGCGAGCGGTCCAGCAGGGCAGTCAGGTCGCGCTGCGCGCGGCGCGCCGCGAACTCCTCGAGCGCCTCGCCGCCCGAGAGCATCAGCACGATGATGAGCGAAGCGACATACTCCCCCACCGCGAGAGTCGCCACCATCGCCACCACCGCGAGGATGTCGAGCCCCACGTGTCCGTGCAGCACGTCGCGCACCATGCGCACGAGGGTGAGGACGACGAAGACGGCGACGTACCCTGTGGCGACCCAGCGAGCGCCGGAATCGGCACCCGCCGCGGCCAGTGCCAGAACGACGGCCAACGCGATGACTGCGAGGAAGATCGACCCATACCGTGACGCCGTACGCATTGCCGACATGCGGCCAGCCTGCCTGCGGCTCCCTCACGGCGCCAGCCCCGTGGGCAGCGAAAAACCCCCCGGCAGAAACCGGGGGGTTTTTCGTGTTGTGACCCCAGCGGGATTCGAACCCGCGTTACCGCCGTGAGAGGGCGGCGTACTAGGCCGCTATACGATGGGGCCGTTTCGACAACCGTTAAAGTATGCCACGGCTCGCATGACGTGGCCAAATCGAGGCGGGCTGCGGTTGCCGCCGGGCGTGTCGCACGGTTGACTTTCCTCATGCGAGTCACAAAGCACGAACATGCCTGCCTGCGCCTCGAGCGCGATGGAAAGACGATCATCATCGACCCGGGTTCGTTCACCCTCCCCCTGACGGATGTGAAGAACCTCGTCGCCGTCGTCCTCACCCACGAGCACCCCGACCACTGGACGCCCGATCATCTGGACCGGCTGACGGCTCTGGCGCCGCGCGTGCCGATCTTCGCACCGGCCGGAGTCGCGGCCGCCGCCCCCGGATACGACATCACGGTCGTCGCCCCCGGTGACACCGTCACGGTCGACCCGTTCACACTGGTGTTCTACGGCGGACGGCACGCGGTGATCCACGAGTCCATCCCGATCATCGA
Organism: Microbacterium sp. zg.Y909; assembly: GCF_024626565.1. Taxonomy (NCBI): domain Bacteria; kingdom Bacillati; phylum Actinomycetota; class Actinomycetes; order Micrococcales; family Microbacteriaceae; genus Microbacterium; species Microbacterium sp. zg.Y909. The sequence continues at coordinate 132 of NZ_JANJFJ010000131.1, read as the reverse complement.
CAACGTCGGTGTCCTCGTCAACGACGACTTCTATTACCCCGGGGACTCCTACGCCGTGCCCAAGGGTGCGGAGGTGCGGCTGCTGGCGGCGCCGGTGGGTGCGCCGTGGCTGAAGATCGGCGAGGCGATGGA
>NZ_JANJFJ010000130.1:0-11214 GCF_024626565.1 Microbacterium sp. zg.Y909 | reverse complement strand
TGCTCATCGCCCGGCGGTCGCAGAAGCTCTTCGTCGCGCAGTGGAAGGCGACCGGAGTGCTCAACGCGCGCGTCGAGGAGACCTTCTCGGGTCACGCGATCGTGAAGGTCTTCGGACACCAGCGCGAGGTCGAGGAGGACTTCCGCCGCGAGAACGACGAGGTGTACCGGGCGACGTTCGGCGCCCAGTTCCTCTCGGGCATCATCATGCCGGCGATGATGTTCATCGGGAACCTCGTCTACGTCGGCATCGCCGTCGTCGGCGGGCTGCAGGTCGCGGGCGGACGCCTGTCGATCGGCGACGTGCAGGCGTTCATCCAGTACTCGCGGCAGTTCACCCAGCCGCTGAGCCAGCTGGGCTCGATGGCGAACCTGCTGCAGTCCGGGGTCGCCAGCGCCGAGCGCGTGTTCGAGCTTCTCGATGAAGAGGAGGAGACGCCCGACCCCGACCCCGCCCGCACCGTCGACGAAGACGCGAGCGACCTGGACTTCGAAGACGTCTCGTTCCGATACTCGCCGGACAAGCCGCTCATCGACGGACTCGACCTCACTGCACGACCCGGCAGTACGGTCGCCATCGTCGGGCCCACCGGGGCGGGCAAGACGACGCTCGTGAACCTCATCATGCGGTTCTACGACATCGACTCCGGGCGCATCACCCTGGACGGGCTCGACATCAGGCAGATGACCCGCGCCGACCTGCGCTCGCGCACCGGCATGGTGTTGCAGGACACGTGGCTCTTCTCCGGCACGATCCGCGAGAACATCCTCTACGGGCGCCCGGATGCCACAGAGCAGGAGATGGTGGATGCCGCCTCTGCGGCGTACGTCGACCGCTTCGTGCACGCACTGCCCGACGGGTACGACACCGTGCTCGACGACGAGGCATCCAACCTCAGCGTGGGGGAGCGCCAGCTGGTGACGATCGCCCGGGCGTTCCTCTCCGACCCCCGGCTGCTGATCCTCGACGAGGCGACCTCGTCGGTGGACACCCGCACCGAGCTGCTGATCCAGCGGGCCATGTCGAGGCTGCGCCAGGACCGCACCTCGTTCGTCATCGCCCACCGGCTCTCGACCATTCGTGACGCCGACCTGATCCTGGTCATGGAGCACGGTTCCATCGTCGAGCAGGGCACGCACGACGACCTGCTGCAGGCGAAGGGGGCGTACTGGCGGCTGTACAACGCCCAGTTCCAGGCCCCCGCCGATCCCGACACGACCGAAAGCGATGCCGCAACCGTCCACTAGGATGTGAAAACGCGTTCCGCTGCGGAGCGCTCCATGTCGACAGGGAAGGGCGAGAGCGTGCCCGAGGCCACCACCCAGACACGCGTCGTCGCGCTGCCCGAGGGCGAGCTGTTCCTGTCCTGGGCTGCGGCCACCGATGTGGGACGCAGACGCGAGGTCAACCAGGACGCCGTGTTGGCCCTGTACCCGCTCTTCATCGTCGCCGACGGCATGGGGGGCCACATCGGCGGCGAGATCGCCAGCGCCAGCACGATCGAGCGGCTGAAGGCCGTCGCCGGCAAGGACGACGTCACCCCCAAGAGCATCGAGAAGGCCCTCGCACGCGCCGTGGACGACATCGGCCGACACGTGGACACGACCGATGACGGCACCGGCACGACCGTGACGGGCGTGTATCTCGACACCGGGGGCGACGAGCCGACCTGGGTGACGCTCAACATCGGCGACTCGCGCGTGTACCTCATGCGCGACGACAGCCTGATGCAGATCACCACCGACCACTCCGTGGTGCAGGAGCTCATCGCCTCGGGACGCCTCAGCCCCGAAGAGGCCGAGAACCACCCATACGGCAATGTGATCACGCGTGCGGTAGGCCCGACCGAGAGCGTCACCCCCGACTACGTGCGGCTCGACGTCATCGACGGCGACCGGTTCGTCATCTGCAGCGACGGGCTCACGAAGGAACTGACCGACTACGGCATCCTGCACTTCCTGCTCGAGCACGCCGACCCGGCCGAGGCCGTCGACGCCATGCTGCGGGCGGCGCTCGAGAACGGCGGGCGGGACAACGTCTCGATCATCGTGCTGAATGCGCATCTGAGTGGCGGCGCCGGCATCGACGACGACACCGCCGAGCGCCCTCAGGTCTCGCAGCACACCACGCCGGTGCAGCGCCCAGACGTGGCGACTGCGAACGCGTCGGATGCCGCATCGGCAGCCGACGCCGGCTCCTCCACAAACGCCGACTGAGGCCGGACCTCTCCCTTCAGGGGGTTGGTGCCCGCGCCGCGGGCGGGTGATGCGGTGTGCTGGACGCGTGATCCCCCCTGCCTCCGGTGCACCCCGGCCGGCTGACCGTCGAGCCGAGCCGCTGGTGCTGCCCACGCCGGTCGAACCGACGCCGCGCCCCGCCCTGCCGTTCGCGTCGGCCCTGCTGCCGATGGCGGCATCGCTGGTGCTGTGGCAGGTGACGGGGTCGATCATGTCCCTGTGGTTCGCCGCGCTCGGACCCCTGCTGGCCGGCGGTGCGGCCCTCGACGGGTTTCGGGCGGCCCGCAGGGATCGTCGTCGGGCGCGGCGGCAGCACCGCGGTGCCCACGCGCGCGCGCTCGAGGCGGTCACGCGACGCCACGCGGTCGAGCGCGAGCGCCTGCACCACCGACATCCCGACGTCGCCGGCTTCGCCGTGCGGCCCGACGAGATCTGGCGGGTCGTGCCGGGTCGTGCGGGCCACCTGCGCATCGGGGTGGGAGAGGCGATCAGCGGGGTGCAGGTGACCGGCGGCGATGCCACGGGCGATGACGCCGCGCTTCGGGAGCAAGCCGCCCGGCTGACCGATGCGCCGCTCACGGTGCCCGCCGCCGACGGCGTGGCGGTGATCGGTCCGCCGGTGGCGGCCGCCGCCGTCGCGCGAGGCCTCGTCGCGCAGCTGTGCCTGAGCTCAGCGCCCGGTGACGTGAGACTGGTCGGACCGCCGGCGGCCGACGGCGGCTGGACGGCCGGCATGCCGCACCGGCGGGCCGTCACCGGCACCGCGGTGCAGCTCTGTCCGCGCGGTGACCGGGTCGAGCGGGGCGTGGACGCGCCCATCGCGGTGGTGGGGCCCGGCTCGCCGCCGCCGCCGCGCTGCGCTGCTGTGCTGACGCTCACCGGCCTGGCCACCGCCCGTCTGGACCATGGCGGCATCACGCGCGAGGTGGCCGTCGAGGCCCTCGGCCGCGAGCAGGCGGCGGCGATCGCCGCCGCGCTCGCCGCCCGCGCGGGCGACGTCGCCGGCGGATTGACCGCGCACGCGGGCGACCTCGCGGGCCTGCTGCCTTCGGCACCGCGCGCAGCGCCCGGCACGCTGCCAGCGGTCATCGGGCGCGACGGCGGGGAGGTGGTGGTCGTCGACCTCGTCGTCGACGGTCCGCACGCGGTCGTCACGGGGGTCACCGGCGCCGGCAAGAGCGAGCTGCTGACGACCTGGATCGCGGCGCTGTGCGCAACCCACACCACCGCGCAGGTGGCCTTCCTCCTCGCGGACTTCAAGGGAGGGCGGGCCTTTGACCGCCTGGCCGGGCTGCCGCACGTCACGGGGGTGCTGACCGACCTCGACGAGGCGGCCGCCCACCGCGCGATCCAGAGCCTGCGTGCGGAGCTGCGTCACCGCGAACGGGCGCTTGCCGCCGTCGATGCCCGAGACATCGGCGAAGCCGGCGACCGCCTGCCGAGGCTGGTCATCGTCATCGACGAATATGCGGCGCTCGTGGGCACCCAGCCCGAGCTGCACGAGCTGTTCGCCGACATCGCCGCGCGCGGGCGGGCGCTGGGCATGCACCTGATCCTCGCCGGACAGCGGGCCGGCGGGGTGTTCCGCGACGCGCTGCTGGCGAACTGTCCGCTGCGGATCAGCCTGCGGGTGACCGACGCCGGGGATTCGCGCCTGGTGATCGGCACAGACGATGCCGCGACGCTGCCGGGCGACCCCGGGGCGCGGGGCCTCGCCCTGGTGCGTCGTGCGGCCGACCGGGTGGCCCGCAGCGCGCAGGTGGCCGTGTGCAGCGATGCGACACTCGCGGTGCTGGCCGCAGCCGAGGCGGGGCCGCCGCCCCGGCGACCGTGGCTGCCGGAGCTGCCGGAGCAGGTGCCGCTCGAGTCGCTGGCGGTGAAGGGACGCCCCGGTGCGATCGTGCTGGGCCTTGCGGACGAACCGCACCGGCAACGGCAGCGGCCGGTGGTGCTCGCGCCCGAGGACCGGGGACTGTTCATCGTCGGAGGTCCAGGGTCGGGCAAGACCGGCCTGCTGCGTCTGGCTGCGGCGCAGCACGACCCCGCGCGCACGCTGGTGGTGCCCCGCGACCCCGAGGGGGCGTGGGATGCCGTGGCGTGCTTCGATGAGCTGCCGCCGGGCACGCTGGTGCTGCTCGATGACCTCGACGCGCTGCCGGCCCCGTTCGGTCCGGATCACCAGGCTCACCTGACGGAGCAGGTGGAAGCGCTCGCCCGCGACGGGGCCCGACGTGGCATCCGCCTGGTCGTCACGACGCAGCGGCTCACCGGCGTCGCCGCCCGGGTGGCGGCGCTGCTGCCGCGCCGGGCGATCCTGGCGCTGCCCACCCGGGCGGACCATGCCGCCGCCGGCGGCGAGGCGGCCGCGCATCGCCGGGACCTGCCCCCGGGACGCGGCACGCTCGACGACGTCGCGGTTCAGTTCGCGCTCGTCGACGCGGCGCTGCGACCGAGGGGTGCCGACGTCCCGCTGTACCGGCCGCAGGGACTGACCGGCTTCGTCGCCCCTTCGTCGTCGTCCGCTGCGCGTGCGGTGCGCGCACGGTGGTCCGCCGACGGCATCGACGTCGCCGCGCTGGGGGAGCACGCGCCGACCGCGGCGGGTGCGGCGCCCCTGGTGCTGTGGGGTGAGCCCGAGACGTGGTTGCGCGAGTGGCGCGCACTGCAGGAGGTGCGGGCGACCGGTGCGCTCGTGGTCGACGCCGCCTGCGCGGGCGAGGTGCGCGCCGTGACGTCGTCGCGGGTGCTGCCGCCGTACGCATCGCCCGGGCTCGCGAGGGCGTGGGTGTGGGACGACGAGAGCGCGGCCCGAAGGGTGCGGCTGCTTTGAGCCCCCGGTCGCGGCGCCCCCTCGCTCAACGACCGAGGGGCGGCTACGCCACCGCGTCGGCGAGCGAGCCCAGCGGCATCCCGTGTGCCGTCGCGACGCCCGCGTTCACGACCGCGCCGGCGTGGGTGTTCAGGCCCGCCGCCAGCGCCGGGTCGGTGCGCAGCGCCTCGCGCCAGCCGTGCGCCACGATGCGACGGATGTAGGGGAGCGTGGTGTTGGTGAGGGCCGAGGTCGAGGTGTTCGGGACGGCGCCGGGCATGTTCGCGACGCAGTAGAAGACGCTGCCGTGCACCGTGAACGTGGGGTCGGCGTGCGTCGTCGGGTGACTGTCCTCGAAGCATCCGCCCTGATCGACGGCGATGTCCACGAGCACCGAGCCCGGCCGCATCCGCGTGACCATCGCATTCGTCACGAGCTTGGGGGCCTTGGCACCCGGGATGAGCACGGACCCGATCACCATGTCGGACGCCACGACTGCGGCATCCAGGTCGAGCGGATTCGACGCAGCGGTCTTGACCCGCCCCTGGAAGTGATCGTCGAGGAACCGCAGCCGCTGCACGTTCGTGTCGAAGATGGTGACGTCCGCACCCATCCCCGCCGCGAGGAGCGCCGCGTTCGCCCCGGCCACCCCGCCGCCGATGATCGTCACCCGCGCGGGCCGTGTCCCCGGCACGCCGGACATGAGAAGACCCAGCCCGCCCGCCGAGCGCATGAGCGTGGAGGCCCCGACCATCGGCGCGAGGCGGCCGGCCACCTCGCTCATGGGTGCGAGCAGCGGCAGTCCGCCGCCGGGCAGCTGCACCGTCTCGTACGCGATCGCCGTGACCCGGTCGGCGATCAGCCGCTCCGTGAGCGAGCGGTCGGCGGCCAGGTGCAGATAGGTGAACACCACGAGGTCGTCGCGGAAGTACCCGTACTCGCTCGGCACCGGCTCTTTCACCTTCAGCAGCAGCTCGGCGCGCGCCCACACCTCGGCGGGGTCGTCCAGCAGCGTCGCGCCGGCGGATTCGTACTCCGCGTCGGTCATCGACGATCCCTCGCCGGCACCGCGCTGCACGAACACCTCGTGCCCGGAGGAGGTGAGGTCGTGCACCCCGGCGGGGGTCAGGGCGACGCGGTATTCGTTGTTCTTCACTTCGGTCGGTACGCAGATCCTCATCGATCGCTCCTTTTCCGCGCCCGTCGTGGGGACGCAGTCACACCGTCGGGCGGATCGCTCCGACGTCTTTGCCGCCGCCCTGGATGGTCAGCGGAAGAGATCCCAGCACCTGGGCGACCTGCGCGGCCGGCAGGGCGCCTGCCCGGACGAGCAGCGTGAGCGCGACGACGGTGGCCGCCCGGCCGTTGCCGTCGAGCACCTTCAGCGCCGCCGTGGTGCCGTCGGGAGCCGTCATGACGAGCACGCCCTCCGCGCCGGTCTTGGCGAACACGCCGAGCTTCTCGATGACCACGGTGTCGGGGCGCCCGGGGCCGTCGATCGTCCACGGGTTGTCCTTGACCGCGCGCACGAGCGCCGCGGCGTGGCGGTGAAGCGCGAACGGGGAGCGCTCGGACGACGTGGCGATGCGCTGGATGCCGCGGGCGAGCGCCGTGAGGCTCATGCCGTAGACCGGTGCGCCGCAGCCGTCGACGGCGGAGATCGAGAGCTTGGTGCCGGTCAGACGCTCGGCCACCTCGCGGATGTGCATCTGCAGGGGGTGGTTGAGGTCGAGATACGTGGCGGCATCCCAGCCGTTGACCGTGCAAGCCAGCAGCATGGCGGCGTGCTTGCCCGAGCAGTTCATGCGGATGCGGGAGGGGGCGCCGAGTTCGCGGACGATCTCGTCGCGCGTCGCGGTGTCGCCTGGCCACGCCGGCGGGCAGCCGAGGTCGTCCTCGCTCTTGCCCGCCAGGTGCAGGATGCTGCGCACCACGTCGACGTGACGGTCGGTGCCGGAGTGGCTGGCGGTGGCCAGGCCCAGGCGCTCGCCGTCGAGGTCGGCGCCGGCGGTCAGGCAGCCCAGGGCCTGCAACGGCTTGAGGGTGGAGCGGGGAAGCACGGGGGAATCGATGTCACCCAGCGCGGTGCGCACCGAGCCGTCGGGGGAGAGCACGACGGCGCTCCCGGTGTGACGGGACTCGACGAAGCCACTGCGTTCGACGACAGCGAGCTCCACGGCATCCTGGGCGGAGAACGTCTGCGGCACGCAGCAAGCCTACCGGCGGGGCGGCGGGGACCCGCGTGGCAGACTGGCCGAATGTTGGGCGAGCACAGTTACTTCGTGCGCACGGAGTGGACAGGCGACCGCGGCACGGGCACCAGTGGGTACCGCGATTACGACCGCTCCGTCGCGATCGAGATCGACGGCAAGCCGGCGCTGGCCGCCTCGGCCGACCGGCCGTTCCGCGGCGACCCGGCGAAGTGGAACCCCGAAGACCTGCTGGTGGCGGCGCTGTCGGAGTGCCACCTGCTGTCGTATCTGCACGCGTGCGTGCGAGCCGGGGTCGTGGTCACCTCCTACCGGGACGAGGCGCGGGGCGTGCTCGTGCTGGACGGTCGTGGCGGGGGAGCGTTCCGCGAGGTCGTGCTGCGCCCGCAGGTCACCGTGGCGGATCCGTCGATGGTCGAGGCCGCGCTCGCCGCCCATGCGCAGGCCCACGAGTGGTGCTTCATCGCGAACTCGGTGAACTTCCCCGTGCGCCACGACCCCGTCGTCACCGCCGAGTGAGCATTCGACGCGCGGTCAGCGACGCTCGTGCGGCAGAACCTGCTTGATGCGCTCGACCGGGTTCTGCGCGGGCGTCTCGTTGTACGCGTTCGCGAGTTCCTGGCCCGACAGGGCGTGGATGGCCGACATGATCTCGTCCGTCGCCAGGCGCCGGGCGCGGCCCGAGGATGCCGGCCCGTGGTGGGACAGATCGATCGGCTCCCCGAAGCGCACGGTCACGCGGGGGCGCAACCGCGGGAACTTCGCGCCGACCGGCATCGCGTCGTTCGTGCCGACGAGGCCGACGGGAACGACCGGCGCCCCGGTCTGCAGCGCCAGGAACGCCACGCCGGTGCGCCCCTTGTACAGCCGCCCGTCCAGGGACCGCGTGCCTTCGGGGTACAGGGCGGTCGCCCACCCCGCCTCGAGCATGCGCTTCTGCTGGTCGAGGGCATCGAGCGCCGCCTGGCCCGCCCCGCGCTGCACGGGGAAGGCGCCGACCGCATAGAAGAACTCGCGGGCGAACCACCCCTTGAGTCCCTTGCCCTCGAAGTAGCTCGCCTTGGCGAGGAAGCGGACGGCGCGCGGCGACGCCATGGGGATCACGAACGAGTCGATGAACGACAAGTGGTTGCTCGCGAGGATCACCGGACCCTTGCGCGGTACGTTCTTTCGCCCCTCGATGCGCGGCCAGTAGAACAGGCGCGCCAGCGGGGCGATGATCCAGCGTCCGACGACGTAGGTGAGCCCGACTCCGGGGACCAGAGAGGTCTCGCTCGTCTGCTTGGGGGATGCAGGGGGCTGGGCAGTCACCCGTCGAGGGTACTCCCGTTCGCATGCGCGCTCGGGCATGCGGCGCGGGAGGCTCCCAGCCACGACAAAGGAGAGTGAGGGAGGATGGCCTGGTCCCCCTTTCTCTCTCCGTGAGGATCCCCGTGCGCTTCCGCCCCCTAGCCGCTCTGTCCGTCGCCGCCGTTTCGGTGGTCCTCCTTTCGGGATGCACGGGGTCGGCGGATCCCGCCGAGACTGAGGGCGCGGATTCGTCCGCGCTGTGCGACGCGCGGCTCGACGCCGGTGCCGCGTCCGACGCCGTCGAGGCCGAGGGGCCCGTTGGCGAGCCGCCCACCGTCAGCTTCTCCGCCCCGCTGGAGATCGAGCAGATCGAGACGTCGGTGCTCGTCGAGGGTGACGGCGACCGGGTCACGGAGGGCGACTACGTCAACGTCGCCTTCGTAGGACTGGATGCCGAGACCGCCACCGAGATCGGTGCGATCGGCTATGTCGAGGGGGAGATGGCCGCCCAGCAGATCGGCGCACAGACGGGGATCGGGCAGTTCCTCGGCTGCGCCACGGTCGGCACGCGCGTGGCGGTCGCCCTTCCCGCAGACGATGCCACCGGCACCGCAGCCCAGGTGTACGTCATGGACCTGCTCGAGATCGTCCCCAGCGCCGCGTGGGGCGAGGAGCAGGAGCCGGTCGAGGGCATGCCCACGGTCGAACTCGATGAGACCGGCGCGCCCACGGTGACGCTTCCCGAGGGCGACGCGCCGACCGAGTATCAGCTCGCCGTGCTCAAGGAGGGTGACGGTGACACCGTGGCCGAGGGCGACAACGTCCAGCTGCAGTACCAGGGCGTGTCGTGGAACACCGGCGAGGTGTTCGACCAGAGCTGGGGCAGGGGCCCCACCGCCTTCCCCACGACCGCGGTCGTGAAGGGCTTCGGCGACGCGCTGGTCGGCCAGAAGGTCGGCTCACAGGTCATCGCGGTGCTTCCGCCGGCCGTCGCGTACGGCGAGGGCGAGATCAACGAGCAGGACCTCGTCGGTCAGACCCTGGTCTTCGTCATCGACATCCTCGACATCGAGCCCGCGGCGACCCAGTGATCGTAGGCTGAGGCGCGTGCGACGCGTTCTGATCCTCGGCTCCACCGGTTCCATCGGCAGTCAGGCCCTCGACGTCATCCGCGCCCATCCGGGCCGGTTCGAGGTCGTGGGCCTGTCGGCCGGTTCGCAGCGCGACGCGCTGGCAGGCCAGGCGGAGGAGTTCCGCGTCGAGCACACGGCGCTGGGGGCGGTCGAGGCCGAGCAGCTGGTGCGCGACGTCGAAGCCGACGTGGTACTCAACGGCATCACGGGCTCGGTGGGGCTCGGCCCGACCATCGCCGCGCTCGAAGCCGGGCGCACCCTGGCCCTGGCCAACAAGGAGTCGCTCATCGTCGGCGGCGACCTCGTCACCGCGCTCGCCGCCCCCGGCCAGATCGTGCCGGTGGACTCGGAGCACTCCGCCATCGCCCAGGCGCTGCGCTCGGGGGAGCCCGGCGAGGTGCGCCGGCTCGTGCTCACCGCCTCGGGCGGGCCGTTCCGCGGCCGTACCCGCGACGAGCTGGCATCCGTCACCCCCGCCGAGGCCCTCGCGCACCCCACGTGGGACATGGGGCGAGTGGTCACCACGAACTCCGCGACGCTCGTCAACAAGGGCCTCGAGGTCATCGAGGCCCACCTGCTGTTCGGCGTCGACTACGCCGACATCGATGTCGTGGTGCACCCGCAGTCGATCGTGCACTCGATGGTGGAGTTCGTCGACGGCTCGACGATCGCCCAGGCGTCACCGCCGGACATGCGCCTGCCGATCTCGCTGGGCCTGGACTGGCCGCACCGGGTGTCGGGCGTCGGACGCCCGCTGGATTGGACCACAGCGACCTCGTGGACGTTCGAGCCGCTGGATGAGCGCGCCTTCCCCGCCGTGGCGCTCGCCAAGCAGGTCGGCCGTATCGGCGGAACGTATCCCGCCGTGTTCAACGCCGCGAACGAGCAGGCCGTCGACGCGTTCCACGAGGGTCGGCTCGGCTTCACGGACATCGTCGACACGGTGCGCGCCGTCGTCGACCGGCATGAGGCGCCGTCAGCTCTCTCGCGCGAGAGTCTCGCCGAGGCAGAGGAATGGGCGCGGCGCACCGCCGACGCCCTGATCGCCGGGGGTCAGAAGGTCTGAAGACCCCGCGCGCGGAAGCGATCGCGCACGCTCTCGGCGTGGTCCGCCTCGGGCGGCTGCACGTCGGCCAGGGCGTAGTCGATGCCCAGGCGCTCCCACTTCGACGTGCCCATCTGGTGGAACGGCAGCACCTCGACGCGCGCGACGTTCGGCCAGCGCTCGACGATGTCAGCCACGGCCTCCACGTTCTCGGGGGCGTCGGTCAGACCCGGAACGAGGACGAACCGGATCCACACCGGCACGCCCTTGGCCGCCAGGCGGTCGCCGAAGTCGATGGTGGGCTGCAGCTCGCGGCCGGTCACCTCGCGGTACGTGTCCGGCAGGCCCGACTTCACGTCCAGCAGCACCATGCCGAGGTCGTCCAGCAGGGCGTCGGAGGCGTTGCGTCCGAGGTTGCCCGAGGTGTCGAGGGCGACATGGATGCCGAGCTCCTTCGCCTCGCGGGCCAGTCGCGTCACGAACGCCGGCT
>NZ_JANJFJ010000129.1:0-11245 GCF_024626565.1 Microbacterium sp. zg.Y909 | reverse complement strand
TCGCGCCTGCTCGGGGTGCGCGTGGATCGCATGGTGACGATCGGCTGGATGCTGTCGGCCGCGGTGGCAGCGCTCGCGGCGCTGCTGCTGATCCCCACCGAGCTGGGGCTCAACCCCCACTCCACCGACGTCCTCTTCGTCTACGCCTTCACCGTCGCCGTCGTCGGAGGGCTCGACTCCCCCATCGGGGCGCTGCTGGGCGGCCTCACCGTCGGAGTCGTGATGAGCCTCGTCACCGGGTATCTCGGCTCCACCGTGGCGCCCATCGGCGTGCTGGTGCTGCTGGTGGCGGTGCTGCTGATCAAACCCGGCGGAGTGTTCTCGATGCGACAGGCGCGCACCGCATGAACCGCCGCCTGCGCCTGTTCCCCGGCCTGACCGGCACGCCCCGCGTGCTGACGATCGCCGCCCTTCTCACCGTGCTCGCGCTGGGTGGAACATTCCTGCTCGACCCGTTCCGCAACTTCCAGCTCGCCACCGCTGCGGCGTACTTCTGCGCCGTCGCCGGGCTCAGCCTGCTGATCGGGCTGAGTGGGCAGCTGTCGCTCGGCCACGCCGCGCTGATGGCCGCGGGCGGCTACGGCTACGCCCTCACGTCGAACGCCCTGACGGATGCCGGCGTCGACGGCGTGCTGCGCTTCGTCGTCTCCCTCGTGGCCGGGGTCGCGATCGCGTGCCTGCTGGGGCTGCTGCTGGGCCTCGCCGCCGCGCGGCTGCACGGCCCCTACCTCGCCGGCCTCACGCTGGCACTGGTCGTCGCCGTTCCCGCCATCACCAGCGTGTGGTCGGGTGTCTTCCGCGGCGACCAAGGGCTGCAGACGGCCTACAACCCGGTGCCGACGGCACTGGAGCGGCTGATCGCGCTGGAGCAGTGGCAGGCGTGGGTTGCGATCATCGTGGCATCCGTCGTCGTCACCGCACTCGCCCTCGTGCGGCGGGGCGCCCTGGGTCTTCGGATGCGGGCCGTCCGCGACGACGAGACCGCCGCGCGGCTGAACGGCGTTCCCGCCCGGCGCGTCAAGGTGACCGCGTTCACCCTCAGCGCCGCCGCGGCCGGCGCGGGCGGTGCGGTGCTCTGCTTCATCACGCAGTCGGTCGGCCCCGGCGGCTACACGCTGGCGTTCTCGCTGCTGCTGGTCGTGGCTGCCGTCCTCGGCGGACTCGGGAGCATCGGCGGCGCCGCCATCGGCTCGGTCGTGATCGTGGTGCTGCCCTGGGCCCTCGGCGCAGGCGCCGGCGCCCTCGACCTGCCCCGCGAGCTCGAGCAGCGCCTGTCGGGCAACCTGTCGCTCCTCGTCTTCGGCGCGCTGTTGATCGTCGTCATGATCCTGCGCCCCGACGGGGTGGCGGGCCTGGCGGGCACGTTGCGGCGGCGGCGTGGTTCCGGGTCCGTTCCCGCACCGGCGGAGTCTGCGTCGACCGCGGGGCCTGACTCGCCGCCGCCCTCTGCCGCCGCGGCATCCGACGCTCCGGCATCCTCCGACTCTTCCCGCACCATCCCGATTGAAAGGTGATCCCATGTCCCAACAGAGCTCGACGCTGCGCTCCGCCGCCCGTCGCACGGGCGGTCTGATCGCGGCATCCGTCCTTGCTGTCAGCCTCGCGGCCTGCAGCACCCCCTCGGCACCGGCAGCGGGCGGTGACGACGAGGCCGCAGGCGACAGCACCGGTGTGACCGACACGACCGTCACCGTCGGCACCCACATGCCGCTGACCGGCCCGGCCGCCGCCGGCTACTCGTCGATCTCCGCCGCCACGAACGCGTACTTCGACTACCTCAACGACCAGGGCGGGGTGAACGGGCGCACGATCGAGTACATCGTGAAGGACGACGGGTACAACCCGGCCAACTCGCAGACGGTCGTGCGGGAGCTCGTGCAGCAGGACGAGGTCTTCGCGATCCTCAACGGCCTCGGCACGGCGACCCACCAGTCGGTGCTGGACTTCCTCGACCAGAACTCGGTGCCCGACCTGTTCGTGGCATCGGGCTCGACCGCCTGGAACCAGCCCGAGACCCACCCGAACACGTTCGGCTTCAACGCCGACTACGTCGTCGAGGGCGCGGCGCTCGGCCAGTACGCGGCCGACGAGTTCCCCGACGCGGCGGTGTGCATGCTCGGTCAGGACGACGACTTCGGCGACGAGTTCCTCGAAGGGCTGGAGATGGCCCTCGGCACGGACGGCCTCACCGAGGTGCAGCGGTACTCGGTGTCGAACCAGGACGTCACCGCGCAGATCGGCGCCCTGCAGGCGGCCGGATGCGACATCGTGACGCTGGCGACCATCAACGGCTTCACCGCGCTCGCGGTCGGAACCGCGGCGCAGCTGGGCTGGTTCCCGCAGTGGTTCGGCTCCTCGTCGGGCGCCGACTACCCCACCCTCGTGGGCTACCTCGGTGAGGACATGGCGCCGAAGCTGCTGCAGGGCTTCACCGGCACCAACTACCTGCCGATGGCCGACGACGAGTGGGTCGAGCTCTTCCGCGAGATCAACACGGAGTACAACGGCGACGCCCCCTTCGACGGCAACACGATCTTCGGCATGAGCGTCGGGTACGTCTTCGCTGAGGCGCTGGCGGCGGCGGGCGAGAACCCGACGCGTGAGGCCCTCGTCGAGGCGGTGCGGTCGGGCGAACTCGTGGGCAACGGCATTCTGCCGCTGGCGTTCGGTCCCGACAGCCACGCCGCGTATCTGGGCGTGGGCATTACGACGGTGGACCAGGGCGTGCAGGACTACATCGACGCGACCTACGAGGTGCGCGACGGCAGTGTGACGGCAGTGGAGCGCCAGGCGGTGCCGCTGACCGGCGCCGCCGTCCCCGGCAGCTGACGCCGAGCGCGTCATCGCACATCACCCCCTGACGGGCCTGCGGGCTCCGTCAGGGGGTGATGTGCGTCTGGCGCGGGGGCACGCGCAACGCCGCGCCGGGGATCCCCGGCGCGGCGTTCGTTCAGCAGGTTTCAGGTCAGGCGATGGGGCCCACCCCGGAGTCGGGGATCACGGCGGCGGCAGCGACGGTCGGCACCGCCGAGTAGCGGGCAACGAGCTCCCGCTTGAGCACCTTGCCGCTTCCGCCGAGGGGCAGTTCCGCGACCAGGTGCACCACCCGCGGATACTTGTACGCCGCGATGCGCTCGCGGGTGAAGGCGATCAGCTCGTCGGCATCCACGCTCTGCCCGTCGTGCGGCACGACTGCCACGTGCACCTCCTGGCCGCGCAGGTCGTCGGCCACGCCGAACACCGCCGCGACGGCGATCGCCGGATGCCGCGCGATCACGGCCTCGACTTCGGTCGGGTACACGTTGTAGCCGCTGCGCACGATCATGTCCTTCTTGCGGTCCACGATCGTCAGCACCCCGTCGACGAACCGGCCGAGGTCGCCGGTGCGGAACCACCCATCGACGATCGTCGCCGCGGTCGCCTCGGGCCGCCCGAGATACCCCTTGAACAGGTTGTGCCCGCGCACCACCACCTCGCCCAGCGCGTCGGGGTCGGTGAGCAGCGCGATCTGCTCCTCCTGCTCGGCATCGGCGATCGCCACGTCGACCCCCCAGAGGGGACGCCCCACGGTGCCGGGTCTGATCGGCTCCACGAGCGAGTTCGACGACACGATCGGCGCCGTCTCGGTCAGCCCGTAGCCCTCGTGCACATCGGCGCCGAAGACGCCGCGGAACGCCTCGAGCACGGCGACGGGAAGCGCGGCGCCACCCGAGACCGCGTACCGAAGCGGCGGCCGTGCCTCGCTGCGACGAGCGGCCTCGAGCATCCCGACGTACATCGTCGGCACCGCCGTGAACACGGTGGCCCCGTGGGCGACCATGAGGGCGAGCGCGTCGTCGGCGTCGAACCTCGGCAGCAGGATGATCGACGCCCCGACCCGGAACGCCATGTTCATCACGGCCGTCTGGCCGAACGTGTGGAACAGCGGCAGTCCGCCGAAGACGATGTCGCCGGAGTGCAGGTTGAACGAGTCGATGAGGGTGCAGTGCACCTGTTCGACGAGGGCCAGGTGCGACCCTACGGCGCCCTTCGGGGTACCCGTGGTTCCGCTGGTGTAGAGGATCGTCGCGGCATCCGACGGGCGCGTCGAGGTGTGACGGACGATCGGCTCGGCGGCGGCGGCCTCGTCCTCGAGGCGGGGCAGGTCGCCGGCCGGTGACGGCGTGCCGGCGGGCAGCAGCACCGTGACGACGGGGATGCCGGTGGCCGCCGCAGCCGGCAGCGCCTCGCCCAGCAGCGGGGCCGCGACGACGAAGAGGTCCGCCTCGGCATCCCGCAGCACGTACGCGATCTCGTCGGCCTTGAACAGCAGGTGCACGGGCACCACGACGGCGCCGAGGGACAGCGCGGCGTAGTACACGCGGGCGAAATCGGGCACATTCGGCACGATCATCGCGACGCGGTCTCCGGGGCGGATGCCGCGGTCGCGCAGGGCGCCCGCGTACGCGCGCACCTCGTTCCACAGCTGCGCATAGGTCGTCATGGCGCCGGCGAAGAGCAGCGCCGGGCGGTCGGCGTGGCGCTGCGCGGATTCGGCGAGGATGCTCGCGACCGACAGCGTCGCGTAGCCGGGGTCGTCGATGGCGGGGTCGGGTCGGTGGGTCACGATGGTCCTTTCGTCGTTGAACGGAACTTCTGTCGAATACTCACTCGGCGATGCGAATACTCACTCGCGAGCGCGAACACTCACTCGCGAGCGCAGCTGCGCGCGGCCGAGGCTGTTGAGGTGCACTTCGTCGGGGCCGTCGGCGATGCGCAGGGTGCGGATGCCCGCGAACAGCTCGGCCAGGGGGGTGTCCTGCGACACACCGGCCGCGCCGAACACCTGGATCGCCCGGTCGAGGATGCGCTGCACCGCGCGGGGCACCGCGATCTTGATCGCCTGGATCTCGGTCATCGCCTTGCGGTTGCCGACGGTGTCCATGAGCCACGCGGTCTTCAGCACCAGCAGCCGCAGCGCCTCCAATTCGATCCGCGCCTCGGCGATCCACTCGCGGATCACCCCCTGCTCCCCCAGGGTGCGCCCGAACGCGACGCGCTCGTTCGCCCGGTCGGTCATCAGCGCCAGCGCCCGCTCGCCCATGCCCAGCGCCCGCATGCAGTGGTGGATGCGACCGGGCCCCAGCCGCGCCTGCGCGATCGCGAACCCGTCGCCCTCCCCCGCGAGCAGGTTCTCGGCCGGCACCCGCACGTCGTCGAAGACGACCTCGGCATGCCCCCCGTGGTCGCGATCGTCGTAGCCGAACACCGTCAGCGCCCGTTCCACGCGCACGCCGGGGGCGTCGCGGGGCACGAGGATCATCGACTGCTGACGATGCCGCTCGGCGTCGGGATCGGTCTTGCCCATCACGATGAAGATCGCGGCATCCGGGTTCATCGCCCCCGTCGACCACCATTTGCGGCCCGATACGACGTAGGAGTCCCCGTCGCGACGGATGCGCGTGCCGATGTTCGTCGCGTCGCTCGAGGCCACGTCGGGCTCGGTCATGCAGAACGCCGAGCGGATGCGGGCATCGAGCAGCGGCTCGAGCCACCGCTCCTGCTGGGCGGGCGTGCCGAAGTCGTGCAGCACCTCCATGTTGCCGGTGTCGGGGGCGGCGCAGTTGAACGCCACCGGCGCGAGCCGCGGGCTCCACCCGGTGATCTCTGCGATCGGCGCGTACTGCAGGTTCGTCAGCCCCGCCCCGTGCTCGCCCGGCAGGAACAGGTTCCACAGCCCGGCCGCGCGGGCGCGCTCCCGCAGCTCCGTCACGATCGGGCGGAAGGCCCACTCGCCGGGCGTGGCATCCAGCTGCTCCTGCAGCACCGCTTCGGCAGGCACCACGTGCTCGTCGACGAAGGCGCGCGCCCGTTCGGCGAGCTGCCGGGTGGTGTCATCGTGGGCGAAGTCCATCAGAGCGCCTCCAGTCCTTGGCGGGCGAGGGGTTCCACCAGCGCGCCCATCCCGTCGAATCCGTCGCCGACGGTGTCGCCGGCGACGAAGCGGTAATGGATCCCCTCGAGGATCACCGCGAGCTTGTACGCCGCGAACGCGCGGTACCAGCCGAGGTCCGGCAGGTCCGTTCCGGCCTGACGGGCGTACACCTCGGCGAGCTCGTCGAAGCGCGGGTAGCCGGCGGCCGGATCGACGGCGCTCGGAATCGCGCCCCCGAACGCGGCGGGAAGCGCGGCGATGTCCCAGTACAGCGCGAAGATCCCGAGGTCAACGAGCGGATCGCCGAGGGTCGCCATCTCCCAGTCGAGCACGGCCGACAGACGCGGTTCGGCTCCCTCGACGAGGGCGTTGTCGAGTCGGTAGTCGCCGTGCACGATGCCGGAGCGCCGGCTCTGCGGCATCCCCTCGCCCAGGCGTTCCTGCAGCGCGTCGAGCGTGGGGGTCTCGCGAGAGCGCGAGGCGTCGAGCTGGCGCTTCCACGTGGACATCTGGCGCGAGAGGTATCC
This sequence comes from Microbacterium sp. zg.Y909, assembly GCF_024626565.1. NCBI lineage: Bacteria > Bacillati > Actinomycetota > Actinomycetes > Micrococcales > Microbacteriaceae > Microbacterium > Microbacterium sp. zg.Y909. The sequence goes on along the minus strand of NZ_JANJFJ010000129.1, from coordinate 4,804 downwards.
ATCGGCGCGCCCGAAGTCCGCCAGCCCCACGGATGCCGGATCCACGCCGTGCAGATCCGCGAGGGTCCGCACGAGGTCGGTGCTCAGGCGGGCCAGCCCCGCGGGGTCGTACCCGGCGTTGTGCCCGGGTGTGGACAGCACCCGCCCGGGCGCTCGCTCCATGACGAAGAAGGTGGTGCCGGTGATCGCCCCGCCGGTGTCGTCGACGACGTCCACGGCTACCGGCACGGGCACCGGCGTGGATGCCAGCGCCGAGATGACCCGGTGCTCGCGCCGCATGTCGTGGGCGCTGGCGAGCACGTGGCCCAGCGGCGGGCGCCGCAGCACGAGCGGGCGGCGCGCGCCGTCGATCGCGTAGGTGAGGTTGCTGCGGCCGCCGGCGATGACGGTGGCGGACAGATCACCGTCTGCGAGGTCGGGGTGCGCACCGGCGAACCATTCGGTGAGCGCTTGCACGTCGAGCCCCGGCACGTCGGTCATCGTCGACCCCTCTCCGCGCCGCATCGCGTCGCCGGTTCAGCATACCGCCTGGTCGGTTTGTGTCCAACCCGACCGGCTCGGGGCGCGTATCGGGCGGTGAACCCCCCAAACCCCCGGTTCGGGGCGCGTATCGGGCACCCAACCCCCACCGACCGGTTCGGGGCGCGTATCGGGCACCCAACCCCGCACTCCACCGGCTCGGGGCGCGTATCGGGCACCGAACCCCCAACCCACCGGTTCGGGGCGCGTATCGGGCACCAAACCCCGCAGCGCTCGAACCGGCGTCCCGCCGGGACCTCAGTCGAGCAGCTGCCCCGCCACCGCAGCGCGTACGGCATCCGGCACGGGGACGGGCCGGCGACTGTCGGCATCCACGAACACGTGAACGAAACGCCCCACAGCGATCGGCTCATCCTCGCCGGGGCGCAGGATCCCGAGCGCCCATGTGATGCTCGTCGTCCCCAGGCGCTCGACGCCGATGCCGACTTCGAGCGGCTCGGGGAACGACGCCGAGGCGCGGTAGTCGCACGACGACGACACCACGAGGGCGATCGCGGGAGAGGATGCCGGGTCGAGGCCTCCCTCGACGATCATCCAGGCGTTGACCGCGGTATCCATCGCCTCGTAGTAGACGACGTTGTTCAGGTGCCCGTACTGGTCGTTGTCGCGCCAGCGGGTCATGAACGGTCGGCGCACGCCGTAGTGCGGCATCGGTCCTCCAGGGTCAGTCGGCACGCAGCAGCACCCGGAACGCCGCGCGGGCGCGCGACGCGCTCGGCTCGTCGCCGGCGATCAGGTCGGCGTAGGTGAACGACTCCGAGACGCGCACGAGCAGATAGGCGAGGTTGTGCACGTCGATGGCCCCGCCGAGCGGCTGGTCGCCGAGCTCGGCACGCACGAGCCACTCGGCCGTCGCGACGTACCGACGCTGGATCTCGCTCTCGACCGTCGTGAGCAGCCGCAGCGCGCGGGCGGGCTCACGCCGCAGGAACTCGCGGAAATAGGGCGCGCGGTTCAGGTCGGCGACGAAGTGGGTGAGCAGCTCGGCGAGGCGGTCGGCGCCGACGCGGTCCGCGGTGGCGTGGTCGGCCTGCACCAGGGTCGGGACGGCGAGCGACCACAGCACCTCGCTCAACAGGGCGTCGCGATTGCCCACCCAGCGGAAGAGCGACGTGCGATCCACCCCCAGCGCCGCGGCGAGCGCGCCCATGTCGATGCGGTGCCCGGCGATGAACTGCTCGCGGGCGAGGTCGAACGCCCGCCGCGCGTCGGCGTGGGATGCCAGCCGTGCCGAGAGCCAGGAGGGGGCGGCATCCACCCCCACCGTCGCGATGGGCGGCGCGACGGGCACGGGCGTGGACATGCCGGAACTCTACAGCCGCGCCGGGTGGATGCAACATCCTGGGAAATGTTGCATGATGGGCGTCACACCGGATCACCGACGATCGGAGAAGCGATGCCGCTCACCCTCACCCCACCCGCCGACGAGACGCACGCGCCGCCTGCCGCGCGCCTCGACGCCGACTTCTACGACCTGCAGAGCGCGCTCACCGACGCTGAGCGCGCGCAGCTCGGCCGCATCCGGGCGTTCCTGCGTGACGAGGTCGCCCCGCGGGCGGACGAGTTCTGGGAACGCGCGGAGAGCCCTCGCCACCTCTTCCCCCGGTTCGCCGAGCTGGGCATGCTCGGAGCCGGCATCCCCGAGGTCGCCCAGTACGACAACAGCGCCCTGTACCGGGGCTGGGTCGCCCTGGAGATCTCGCGGGTGGATGCCTCGACGGCCACCTTCCTCGGCGTGCACAGCGGCCTGGCGATGAACGCGATCTGGGTCGGCGGATCCGACGAGCAGCGCGCCCAATGGCTGCCGCCGATGGCGCGCGGCGAGCTGGTCGGGGCGTTCGCGCTGACCGAGCCGCTGTCGGGATCCGACACGGCGCGGGGACTGCGCACGACCGCCACCCGGCGGACGGCGGCCGACGGCACCGACGAGTGGGTGATCGACGGCGCCAAGCGCTGGATCGGCAGCGCCGGATTCTCCGACATCACCGTCGTCTGGGCGCGTGACACCGACGACGGAGAGATGAAGGGGTTCATCGTCCCCACCTCCACGCCCGGGTACTCGGCGACCAAGATCGAGCGCAAGCAGTCGCTGCGGGCCGTTGAGAACGCCGACATCACGCTCACGGGCGTCGTCGTTCCCGATTCCCTGCGACTGCAGCGGATCGAGTCGTTCACCGAGGTCGCGATCGTGCTGCGGCTGACGCGCGCCGAGGTCGCCTGGCAGGGGCTCGGCAACGGCATCGGCGCCTACGAGGCCGCCGTGCGCTACACCGCCACCCGGGAGCAGTTCGGCAAGCCGATCGCCTCGTTCCAGCTGGTGCAGGACAAGCTCGCCACGGCGCTGTCGAACATCACCGCATGTCTGGCGATGTGCACGCGGGTGTCGCAGCTGCAGGACGAGGGCACGCAGACCGACGCCCAGGCGGCGATGGCGAAGGCCTTCGTCACCGCCCGCATGCGCGAGACCGTGGCCCTGTGCCGAGAGGTGATGGGCGGCAACGGCATCACGCTGGACTACGGCGCGGCGCGGGCCTTCTGCGACGCCGAGGCGATCTACACCTTCGAAGGGACACACGACATGAACACGCTCATCGTGGGGCGCGAGATCACCGGCATCCAGGCGTTCACCTCATGAACGAGGCATACATCGTCGCCACGGCACGCTCGCCCATCGGCCGCGCGCGCAAGGGGTCGCTCGCGGACGTGCGCCCCGACGACCTCGTCGCGCAGATGGTGCAGGCGGCGCTGGCCATGGTGCCGTCTCTGGACCCCGGGCGGATCGACGACCTGATGATCGGCACCGGACAGCCCGCCGGAAGGCAGGGCATGAACATCGCGCGGATCGTCGCGGTGCTGCTCGGGCTCGACGGTGTGCCGGGGACGACCGTGAACCGGTACTGCTCGTCGTCGCTGCAGACGACCCGCATGGCGTTCCACGCGATCAAGGCCGGCGAGGGCGACGTGTTCGTGTCGGCGGGCGTCGAGTCGGTGTCGCAGTATGCGCACGGATACGCCGACCTGCCGGAGGCGGTGAACCCGGCCTTCGCGGATGCCGCGGCGCGCACGGCCGCACGCGGCGAGGCTGGGGCATCGGCCTGGGTCGACCCGCGCGCGGACGGCGCGCTCCCGGACGCGTACATCGCGATGGGCCAGACCGCCGAGAACGTCGCGCAGCTGCACGGGGTGACCCGCGAGCAGCAGGACGCGTATGCCGCCCGGTCGCAGCAGCGTGCCGAGGCGGCCATCGCCTCGGGCTTCTGGGAGCGCGACATCACGCCGGTGACGCTCGCGGACGGCAGCGTGGTGACTGCCGACGACGGGCCGCGGGCCGGGGTGACCGAGGCCGGTCTCGCGGGGCTCGACCCGGTATTCCGGCCGGACGGCACGGTGACGGCGGGCAACTGCTGCCCGCTCAACGACGGCGCGGCGGCCGTCGTGATCGTGTCCGGCCGGGTGGTGGACGAACTCGGACTGCAGCCGCTGGCGCGGATCGTGTCGACCGGCGTGAGCGGGCTGTCACCGGAGGTGATGGGGCTGGGTCCCGTCGAGGCGTCGCGGCAGGCGCTGGCGCGCGCCGGGCTCGGAATCGACGACATGGACCTCGTGGAGATCAACGAGGCGTTCGCGGCGCAGGTGATCCCCTCGGCGCGGGAGCTCGGCATCGACGACGGCCGGCTGAACGTGCACGGCGGCGCGATCGCGGTGGGACACCCGTTCGGCATGACCGGCGCCCGGATCACGTCGACGCTGATCAACGGGCTCGCCGCGACGGGCGGGCGGTACGGCCTCGAGACGATGTGCGTGGGCGGCGGCCAGGGCATGGCGCTGGTCCTGTCCCGCGACTGACCGGCTGCCGAGTGAGTATTCGCGACGAGTACTCACTCGGCGGCGCGAATACTCACTCGCGGGTGGGCACTCCGGCGGGCTCGGGGACCAGCAGCGCCAGCGTCTCGGCGATCAGCGCGGGCTTGCGTCCCCCGTCGATCTCGACGGTCGTGCGCATCCCCACCCGCACGCCCTGCGGCGTCTCGTCCGCCGACGCGAGTTCGGTCACCGCCCGCACCCGCGACCCCGCGAGCACCGGCTGCAGGAACCGCACCTTGTCGAGGCCGTAGTTCACCGCCATCGCGACCCCGCCCACCTGCAGCAGCCCCTCGGTCAGCCGGGGCAGCAGCGACAGCGTCAGGTACCCGTGCGCGATCGTCCCCCCGAATGGCCCGGATGCCGCACGCTCGGCATCCAGGTGAATCCACTGCCGATCCTC
>NZ_JANJFJ010000128.1:0-2735 GCF_024626565.1 Microbacterium sp. zg.Y909 | reverse complement strand
ATGCTCGCCGACTTCGGATACTCGCTGAGCGACCGGGGCGTGCGCCGCACCCGTGACCCTGTGGACACGATGCTGGCGTCGTCGCTGGCGAAGGACCACGCCGCCTGCGACATCCTGCGGCTGGAGCGCGAGGCGCTGGGCGACGAGCGGCTGCGTGCACTGGTGGTCACCGACTTCGCGTCGCACGGCAACAAGCACGGCGGGCTCGTCGGCACGTCGGGGGCGCTGCGCACCTTCACATCCCTGGTGAACGACACCGCGACCTCCCGACTGCGTGCGATCCTCGTCACCGGCAGCCACGCGCGCATCGCCACGTGCGACGCGGACGTGCTCGTCTCAGCGCTCGGGGACGAGCTCGGCGTGCCGGTCGCGGCGGCTCCGCTGATGGAGGCGGCAGAGGTGTCGGAGCTTCACGCGCCGGGCGCCGGCGTCGCAGCCCTCGTGCGTGCGGCGTCGGTGCTGCTCACGCGAGGGTCCGTGCAGGTGGTGGTCGGCACGCGTGGCCTCTTCGGCGAGGGGTGGGACTGCCCCGCGGTCAACACCCTCATCGACCTGACCGCCGTATCGACGGCGTCGGCTACGCAGCAGCTGCGGGGACGCACGTTGCGCCTGGACCCCGCCTGGCCCGAGAAAGTCGCCCACAACTGGACGGTCACGGCGCTGCTGCCGCCGACGTTCCCGCTGTCGGCGCAGCCGGATGCCGCGCGACTGCGTCGCAAGCACGCCCGCCTGTGGGGACTCGACGCCGACGACGCCTCGCGGGTGGTGCGCGGGACGTCGATCGTCATGCCCGCGGGCCAGCGGGCCGGTTTGGCGGCGTTCGTGGCGAAGGATGCCGCGGCATCCGTCGCCGCCCTCAACTCCCTCGGCACGCCGCCGCCGCGAGCCGTCACGCGGGCGCACTGGCGGATCGGCGAGCGGTACGTCGACCGCGAGAGTGTGAGCGCGCTCGTTCCGCGCCGCCGGGAGGCTCCGCTGTTCCGCACGAGCCGGCCGGTGTCGCGTGCGCTGGGCGGCGCGTTCGCCGGGGCGGCCGCGGCAGCCGGCGCGGGGAGCGCGACCCTCGGGTTCGCGCTGGGTGCCGCAGCGGGACCGGAGGTAGGGATGGTCGCCGGCGCCGCTCTGCTGCTGGCCGGCATCGTGCCGGCCGTCGAACTCGGCCGCAGCTGGCGGCGCGCGCGTGGGCAGCTCTCCGGCGGGACCGAGCCGTACCGGCGCGTCGCGGGGATCGTGTGGGAGGCGCTGCGCCGCGCAGGCCGGGTCGCCGACGAGCCGGTGACGATCGCCGCGACGGAGGCGGAGCCCGGCGACGGGACCGCGGAGATCTCGATCGAGGCCGTGTCGGCATCCCTCGCCGATCAGCGCACGTTCGCCGACGCGCTGGGGGAGCTGTTCGGCCCCGTGCGCACGCCGCGCTTTCTGCTCGAGACCGGCAGCGGTGGCCGGTCGGCGCTCGTGCGGGGCGTGCTGCGCCGCGCCGTCCGGCGACGGACCGAGGGGCACTTCGTGCCGGTGCCGTCGCTCATCGGGCGTCGCCGGCGGGATGCCGAGGCGTTCGCCGCGGCGTGGGAGCGCGAGCTCGGACCGTGCGTTCTGCACGCGATGGACCGGCCCGAGCAGCTCGCGCTCATGGCCCGCGCCCGTCGCGGGGGTGGCGGGCTTGTGCCCGCGACCTCCCGCGAACAGTGGCGCTGACGTTCGGGGGACGCAGGTGGCCGTCGTCACGCCCCGTGAAGGGCCGCTTACGACGACCGAAGCGCGGCGCTCACCCCGACGGGTCAGCGCCGCCGCGTCACGCCTGGCGGCGGATGAACTTCATCAACCACGCGATGATGCCGATGACGATCAGGATGATGCCGACGTACAGCAGGAACTGCACGGTCTGCACGAACACGCCCAGCAGCAGCAGGACGATTCCGACGATGAGAAGGATTACAGCGAGTCCGGTCATCAGTCGATCTTGGCGTGCCCGCCGTGGCTGGCTCGACCGCTTGACAGCCGCGTACGGGTGCCCTATCGGGTCAGGCCACCGAGGTGCCGCACATGCCGCACAGGCCGGTCGCCGACACTTCTACGAAGCAGTTCGGGCACATGGCCCGCGGTGCCTCGTCGACCGAAGAGCTGCGGCGCACCGCAGGCGTGCGCTCGGGCCGCGCCGCCGGGCGTGCGGTCGAACGGGACTTGCGCGCCGGCGCCGCGACGGGAGCCGGGGCCGACTTCTGGATCTCGGGAAGGTGCTGCGCGCAGTAGAACCGCACGAACCCGTCATGGTGCTTGGGATGCCGGTGCTTGATCGCCCACAGCTCGGTGCGGGGGATGGGGTCGGCCTCGGTGCGGCAGGCGACGCAGTGCGCCGGATCTCCCGGAACCACGTCTGCCACGACCACCGGGGTCTCGAAGGGAACGGCGTCCCGCCAGTCTGCTGATGCGACGATCTTCATGCTCAGAGGCCTCTTTCTACCCTCCGAGCCTACGCTCGTCTGATCACGGTCGACGCCACTGATCGCTTTCGAGGTGCGATCCGGCCTGCGGACCCATCTGCAGCATGCCCCCGTCGACCGGCCAGCTGGCCCCGGTCACGTACGACGCGGCGGGGGATGCCAGGAAGGCGACGACTGCCGCGATCTCCTCCGGGCGACCGGGGCGCGCCAGCGGAATGCCGGGGCGGTGGGTCTGCTCCGCGTCCCCCGACTCCATGTCGTTCATGGGGGTGGCGATCTCGCCCGGGGCCACGG
>NZ_JANJFJ010000127.1:0-8523 GCF_024626565.1 Microbacterium sp. zg.Y909 | reverse complement strand
TTGACGGTGATCTGCCGGTCGCCGAGCTCCTGCGCCATCGTCTTCACGAGTCCACCCAGACCGTGCTTGGCGGCCACGTACGCGGCCGAGCCGACCCGCGGCTGGTGTTCGTGCACGCTCGTGATCGCCACGATGCGGCCGCCGCGACCGGCGGTGGCCATGCGCCGCGCGGCCCACTGCATGCCGACGAAGGCGCCGTCGAGGTTGAGTGCCACGGTGGACCGCCACTCGTCCAGCGACAGGTCCAGCACCGCGGTGCCGCCGCCGCCCCCGGCGTTGTTGACGAAGACGTCGACGCCGCCGAGCTCGTCGGCCAGCCGCTCGAGCACCTGGGACGCGCCCTCGAGGTCGGTCGCGTCGAACTGCGTGACGACGGCTCGCCCGCCGCGGGCGCGCACGGCCTCGGCGGTCTGCTGAGCGCCCTCTTCATCGCTGTGCCACGTGATGCCGACATCGAGGCCGGCCTCGGCCAGAGCGATGGCGGTCGCGGCTCCGATGCCGGAGTCCGACGCGGTCACGATGGCGTGGGTGGGGGAGAAGGTCGAGTCCATGGCTCGACGCTAGGCACGGATTCCGCCCCGATCACGGGGGTTTACAGGCGGATGCCGCTGCGTTATGACACCGCCCGGCGTCAGGGCGCGAGGGAGCTCAGGGTGCCTCGGGCCGCGGCATCCGTCGTCACCGAAATGCCCGCGAGCGCCTCGACGAGCCGGGATGCCAGGTAGGCGTGACCGGCGGTGGAGGGGTGATCGCGGCCGACGTCGGAGGTGTCGATCACGTCCGAATACCGGGAGGGGGTTATCCAGTCCTCGGTGAGAGGGGAGATGTACCACCAGCCGCGCGCGGCGGCGAGATCCTGCAGATCGGCGTCGATGCGCGCGGTCGCACGCTCGACGGGCAGCACCTGCGGTGCAGGTCCCAGCACGACGATCTGCGCCTCCGGGTAGGTGGACCTGACGTCGTCCCATGCCGCGTCGACCGCCTCGCGGTAGCCCTCGGCGCCCAGGCTGCGGTCGTTGATCGATCCCTGCAGGATCACGAGGTCGGGCTCCAGCGCCGGGTCCAGCGCCGCGATGCGCTCGCCGTAGGGGCCGCCGTCGATCCCGGGCTTGAGGTAGCCGCTGCCGCGGACGCCGTCGATGACGGCATCCCACCCGAGCGTCTCGGCGGCGACGTAGGCGTAGCCGCGCATCGGGTCACTCGCCGCAGACCCGTAGGTCCACGAGTCGCCGAAGACCAGCACACGGGGTGTCGGCGGCAGCGCGAGGGCCGCCGGTGCGACCGCGGCAACCCCTCCCGGGGCGCCGGCGGCGGGCGCCGACGCCGTCTGCCACGGCCGCCAGATCGCGAGGACGCAGATCGCGGCGACGGCGGCGGCCAGCAGCACGATCGGCCACGCGGGGCGTCGGGATCGCGCGTGGGTGTGTACCGTCACGCTCTGAGGGTAAGGCACGCCGCAGCCGGTGCCGACACGGGTGCCGACACCGCCGCCGACGGCCGCCGACGGCGCTGCGACCGAGGGGCCGATCCGTCGTGCGAGGATAGCCCGGTGCAGCGCAAAGTGACCGCAGAACTCGACCTGGAACTGGGGTCCGACGTCGACCTCATCCTTCAGATCTCCGCGGCGCGTACAGCGCATCTCGTCACCGAGCAGCTGACCCTTCACCAGGGCGGCCGGGACCGCACCCCCAGCGAGATCGTCGACCCCGCCGGCGGCCGGCTGCACCGGCTGCGCGGCGAACCGGGCGAGCTGCGCGTGCGCTACGAGGCGGTGCTCGACGTCGTGCCCGAAGCGGCGCCGCGCAACGACCTCGAGACGATCGCCTATCTGCGTCCCAGCCGCTACTGCCAGTCCGACGAGGTGTTCGCGCAGGCGCGGCGACAGTTCCGAGGGCTCTCGGGGCGCGACCTCGTCGCCGCCGTCGAGGACTTCGTGGCCACGAGCACGACCTACACGCTGGGGCTCAGTCAGGGAACCGACTCGGCGGTCACGACCCTCAGCACCGGCCAGGGGGTGTGCCGCGACTACGCCCACCTGGTGATCGCACTCCTGCGGGCCATGGACGTGCCGGCCCGCTATGCCGCCTGCTATGCCCCCGGCCTTCGCCCGATGGACTTCCACGCCGTCGCCGAGGCGTACCTCGACGGCGCCTGGTACGTCATCGACGCCACCCGGCTGTCGCACCGCGGGTCGCTCGTGCGCATCGCGACCGGACGGGATGCCGCCGACTGCGCGTTCCTCAGCTACCACGGCGGCTACGTCGGGCTCACCCGCATGTACGTGGATGCCTGGCTCGTCCCCGAAGACGCCGAGGACGCCGGTGCCCAGGCCGCCGCCGCGGCGGCATCGGATCCCGCCTCGGACGATCCGTCGCAGCTGGTGCAGCTGGCCTGAGCGGGACCCGGCACCTGCCCCGCGTAGAATCGGAGGGTTATGGATCCTGAAGCCCTCTCCGCTGTCCTGCTCGACGTCGTCCGCCCGGCCGCCGAGGCGCGACGCGCAGGCTCGACCGAGGGGCTGACGCCGGCTGATCTGCCGCTGGACCGGCCCAAGAACCGCGACCACGGCGACTGGGCGTCCAACGCGGCGCTGAAGCTCGCGAAGGCCGTGGGGGCCAACCCGCGCGAGTTCGCGGCCGAGATCGCCGAGGCGCTCGCCGCCGTCCCCGGCATCGCTTCGGTCGAGGTCGCCGGTCCCGGCTTCATCAACATCCGCCTGGATGCCGCGACCGCGGGCGCCCTCGCGAAGACCATCGTCGAGGCGGGTGCCGCCTTCGGCCGCAACGACAGCCAGCGCGGCAACACGATCAACCTCGAGTTCGTCAGCGCCAACCCGACAGGCCCCATGCACATCGGGCACACCCGGTGGGCGGCGCTCGGCGACGCGATGGCCCGCCTGCTGCTGGCCTGTGACGCGACGCTGGTGCGCGAGTTCTACATCAACGACGCCGGTGCGCAGATGGACCGGTTCGGCGCCTCCGTGCTCGCCGCGATGAAGGGTGAGCCGACCCCCGAGGGCGGCTACGCCGGGGCCTACATCGACGAGCTCGCCCAGCGGGTGCACGCCGCCGATCCCGGCATCCTGAACCTCCCCGCCGATGAGCAGCTGGTCGCCGCGCGCGACCGTGCGTACGAGCTGCAGCTCGGTGAGCTGCAGGCGTCGCTGGCGAAGTTCAACGTGCACTTCGACGTGTTCTTCAGCGAGCGGGTGCTGCACGCCCCCGGCGCCGACGGCGGACCGAGCCTCGTGGAGGAGGCCGTGGAGCGCCTGCGCGCCCAGGGGCACGTCTTCGACCAGGACGGCGCGGTGTGGGTGCGCACGACCGACTTCGGAGACGACAAGGACCGCGTCATCCGTCGCTCCAACGGCGAGTTCACCTACTTCGCCGCCGACGCCGCCTACTACCTCAACAAGAGCGACCGCGGCTTCCAGCACAAGATCTACCTGCTCGGCGCCGACCACCACGGCTACGTGCACCGTCTGAAGGCCCTCGCCGGTGCCGCCGGCGACGATCCCGACAAGGACATCGAGGTGCTCATCGGTCAGCTGGTGTCGATCAACGGCGCCCGGCTCTCCAAGCGCGCCGGCAACATCATCGAGCTCGACGACCTGCGCGAGTGGCTCGGCACCGACGCGCTGCGGTACTCGCTCGCACGCTATCCCGCGGACTCACCGCTGACGCTGGACCCCGAGATCCTGCAGAGGCGCACCAACGACAACCCCGTCTTCTACGTGCAGTACGCCCACGCGCGCACCCACAACGTCGCGCGCAACGCCGCAGAGTCGGGCGTCGACCGCAGCGCCTTCGCCCCCGAGCTGCTGGAGCACGAGACCGAGTCGGCGCTGCTGGGGGTGCTGCAGGAGTTCCCCCGCACGGTGGCCTTCGCCGCCCAGGTGCGCGAGCCGCACCGCGTGGCGCGCTACCTCGAGGAACTCGCGGGGGTCTACCACCGCTGGTACGACAACTGCCGCGTCATCCCGCTCGGCGACGACCCGGTCACCGACCTGCACCGCACCCGGCTGTGGCTGAACGACGCGACCGGCCAGGTGCTGCGCAACGGCCTGGACCTGCTCGGGGTGAGTGCGCCCGAGCGCATGTGACATGACGGGCGACACGCATCCCACCCAGCCGCTGCCGGACCCGACGGCGCAGTGGGTGCTGTCGTCGCCCGAGCCCGCCGCGCCGCGCAAACGCCGGCGGCGCGCGTTGCCGTGGGTCATCGCTGCCGTGATCGTCGTCGCCCTCGCCATTGCCGCGTGGTTCGTGGCCGAGGCTGTTGCGCGCAACATCGTCATCGACACGGTGCGCCAGCGCATCATCACGGAGCTCGCCCTGCCTGCGGACCAGCAGATCGACGTGGCGCTGGAGGGCGCCGTGCTGCCGCAGCTGATCGGCGGCGCGCTGACGAGCATCCGCATCTCGTCCGACGACGTGCGCCAGGGGAACTTCTCTGCCGACATCGTCGTCGAAGCCCGCGATGTCCCCATCCGCGGCGACGGCGAGATGCGCGACGCCCACGCCGTCGTCACGCTCGACGAGTCCCAGCTGCGCGGGCTGCTCTCTGCCGTGGAGGATTTTCCCGTGGAGACGGTCGGCATCGCCGCCCCCGACATCACCGCGAGCATCGAGCTGTCGCTGTTCGGAGCGAAGGTCCCTGTCGGGCTGTCGCTGACCCCCAGCGCCGAGGAGGGGGAGCTGGTGCTGACCCCCACGTCGATCCAGGTCGCCGGTTCCGACATCACCGCCGACGAGCTGCGGCGCCAGTTCGGCATCGTCTCCAACGCCGTGCTGCGCGACTGGCCGGTGTGCATCGCCGAGTACCTGCCGCAGGGGCTGACTCTCGCGGACGTCACAGTGGAGGGCGACCGGCTGCGTGCCCGCTTCGACGTCAACGGTCGCCTCCTCGTCGACGACGCGCTGCTGGCCGACGGCACCTGCGCCTGACCGCGGCCATCGCGGCGTCACACTCACCGCCCTCCTGCGGCGTTGCCCTAGACTGCTTGCACGTCGGAGCGTGGATGATCCGCCCGGCATCCGGCCGCTGTTCCGCAAGGCGCAGCTTCTTGCACCCCACCCGATTGGTCTGCTCCGTGTCCGCCCCGCCCGCTCGTGTCCCCGCGTCCGATCGCCTCGCGAAGCCCGATACGGCCAACGACCTCGTCGCGGCCGTGTGGCCCGCATCGGCGGCTCGTGACGACGACGGCGTCGTGCGTCTCGGGGGAGTGCCGGTGACCCAGCTGAAGAAGCGCTTCGGCACCCCGCTGTACGTGCTGGACGAGACCGAGGTGCGCTCCCGAGCGCGTCGCACCCGCGCCGCCTTCGCCGCTGCCGCCGCCGAGCACGGCACCACCGCCGAGGTCTACTACGCAGGCAAGGCGTTCCTGTCGACCGAGGTCGTGCGCTGGGTGACCGAAGAGGGCCTGGCCGTCGACGTCTCCACCGGCGGAGAGCTCGCCGTCGCCCTCGCCGGCGGCGCCGATCCCGCGCGCATCGGCTTCCACGGCAACAACAAGAGCGTCGCGGAGATCTCCCGTGCCGTCGAGGTGGGCGTCGGATCGATCGTCATCGACAGCGACGCCGAGATCACCCGCGTCGCCGAGGCCGCTGCCGCGCGCGGCATCGTGCAGTCGGTGCGGGTGCGTGTCAACAGCGGGGTCCACGCCGAGACCCACGACTTCCTCGCGACCGCGCACGAGGACCAGAAGTTCGGTTTTCCGCTCGCCCGCGCCGTCGAGGTCGTCGGTCGCATCCGCGAACTGCCCAGCCTGCGCTTCGATGGACTGCACTGTCACATCGGCTCGCAGATCTTCGGCGTGGCCGGCTTCCGGGAATCCGCCGCCCGTCTGGTCGAGGTGCACGCGCAGCTGCTCGCCGGCGGCCCGGTGCCGGTGCTCAACCTGGGCGGCGGCTTCGGCATCGCCTACACCTCGGCCGACGACCCGACGCCGATCGAAGTGCTCGCCGCGGGCATCGTCGACGCGGTCGCAGGGGAGTGCGCTCAGCGCGGCATCCCGCTCCCTTCCCTCGCCTTCGAGCCGGGACGCTCGATCGTGGGGCCCGCCGGCGTCACCCTCTACGAGGTCGGCACCGTCAAGCCGGTGCAGGCCACCGACGAGCTGCGCCGACTGTACGTGAGCGTCGACGGCGGGATGAGCGACAACGCCCGCCCGGCCCTCTACGGCGCGCAGTACTCCGCGCGGGTGGTGTCGCGCGCAAGCGACGCCGAACCGGCCCTGGCGCGCGTGGTCGGCAAGCACTGCGAGTCCGGTGACATCGTGGTCGACGCCGAGTACCTGCCCGGCGACGTCACTCCCGGCGACCTGCTCGCCGTCCCGGCCACGGGGGCGTACTGCTTCTCCTTGGCGAGCAACTACAACTACGTGCCCCGCCCGCCGGTCGTGGCGGTCGCCGACGGCTCCGCCCGCGTCATCGTGCGCGGCGAGTCGATCGACGACCTGCTCGCCCGCGACGCCGGGGTGTCATCGACGAAGGGAACCGCATGACCGACTACCGCCGCCTGCGTGTCGCGCTGCTGGGAGCCGGAGCCGTGGGTTCCCAGGTCGCCGGCCTGCTGCTCGAGCACAGCGCCGAGCTCGCCGACCGCGCTGGAGCCGAGCTAGAACTCGCGGGCATCGCGGTACGGGACATCGACGCGCCGCGCGACGTCGACCTGCCCCGGGAGCTGTTCACCACCGACCCCGAGCCGCTCATCGTGGGCAGCGACATCGTCATCGAGCTGATGGGCGGCATCGAGCCGGCCCGCAGCCTCATCCTCCACGCCATCAACTCCGGCGCCGACGTCGTCACCGCCAACAAGGCGCTGTTGGCCACGCACGGCCCCGAGATCTTCGAGGCGGCAGAGCAGGTGGGCGCGTCGGTGTACTACGAAGCCGCCGCCGCCGGCGCCATCCCGATCATCCGGCCGCTGCGCGATTCCCTCGCCGGTGACCGCGTGCGCCGCATCATGGGAATCGTCAACGGCACCACGAACTACATCCTCGATCGGATGGATGCCGAGGGCGCCGAGTTCGACGACGTGCTCGCCCAGGCGCAGCAGCTCGGCTACGCGGAAGCCGATCCGACCGCCGACATCGAGGGCTACGACGCCGCGCAGAAGGCCGCGATCCTCGCGAGCCTCGCCTTCCACACCGCCGTTCCGCTGGACGCAGTGCACCGCGAGGGCATCGTCGGCATCGACAAGGCGATGATGGATGCCGCGCGGAACGCCGGCTACGTCATCAAGCTGCTCGCGGTGTGCGAGCGCATGAGCGTCGACAGCGAGACCTCGCCCACGGGCGACGCGATCTCGGTGCGGGTGTACCCCGCCCTCGTCCCGCGCGCCCATCCGCTCGCGAGCGTGCACGGCGCGAACAACGCCGTCTTCGTGCAGGCCGAGGCGGCCGGGGACCTCATGTTCTACGGCGCCGGTGCCGGCGGCATACAGACCGCCTCCGCGGTGCTCGGCGACGTCGTCTCGGCCGCGCGCCGGCATATCGCCGGTGGGGTCGGGGTGGGGGAGTCCACCCGCGCGAACCTGCCGGTGCTCCCCATCGCCGAGGTGTGCACCCGCTACCAGATCACCCTGGAGGTCGACGACCTCCCGGGCGTGCTGGCGACGGTCGCCGGCATCCTCAGCGACGGCCGCGTCTCCATCGCCACGGTCGAGCAGAACATCCTGTCCGGCGGCGAAGCCGCGGAGGCAGGCCAGGAGTCGGGCGTCGCCCGGCTCGTCATCGGAACGCACACGGCACGTGAGCGGGACCTGAGCGAGACGGTGGCCCGCCTCGCCGAGAGCGGCGTCGTCGAACGCGTCGTGTCCGTGCTGCGCGTGGAGGGGAACTGACATGGCACATCTCTGGCGCGGAGTGCTCCGCGAATACGCCGACCGTCTCGGAGTCACCGAGACGTCGACCGTCGTGACCCTCGGTGAGGGCGGCACGCCGCTGCTGCCGGCGCCCGCGCTGTCGCAGATGACCGGGGCCGACGTGTGGGTCAAGTACGAGGGCATGAACCCCACCGGCTCCTTCAAGGACCGCGGCATGACCGTCGCGCTCTCGCGCGCCGTCGAGCACGGTGCGAAGGCGGTCATCTGCGCGTCGACCGGCAACACGTCGGCTTCAGCGGCCGCCTACGCGGCGCACGCCGGAATCACCGCCGCCGTGCTCGTGCCCGAGGGCAAGATCGCGATGGGCAAGCTCAGCCAGGCCGTCGCCCACAATGGCCGTCTCATCCAGATTCGCGGCAACTTCGACGACTGCCTCGAGATCGCCCGCGAGCTGGCCGACCACTATCCGGTGCACCTGGTCAACTCGGTCAACCCCGACCGCATCGAGGGTCAGAAGACCGCCGCGTACGAGGTCGTCTCGCAGCTCGGCGACGCCCCGGACTTCCACTTCATCCCCGTCGGCAACGCCGGCAACTACACCGCCTATTCGCGGGGATACCGCGAGGAGGCCGCCCGTGGCGCCGCCACCCGCGTGCCCCGCATGTTCGGCTTCCAGGCCGAGGGCTCCGCCCCGCT
>NZ_JANJFJ010000126.1:0-11377 GCF_024626565.1 Microbacterium sp. zg.Y909 | reverse complement strand
ATGAGCTCCGATTCCGCGGCCGAGCGCCGCGCGGCCCGGGTGTAGCGGGCGGCGCGATCCACGATGAAGCTCACGAGGCTCGCGATGACGACGTAGAGCACCAGCGCCAGCAGGTGGTGGCCCTCGTGGATGTGCACCGTGTACAGCGGCTCGATGAAGAGGAAGTCGAGGGTGATACCGGACAGCACTGCGGCGAAGAGGGCCGGCCACAGCCCGCCCACCAGCGCCACGATGACGACGAGCAGCTGGAAGCTCAGCACGTCGGTCGTGATGGAGTCGACGCTGCGGAAGAGCGACAAGAGGGCGCTGAGGATCGGCCCGCCCACGAGCGCGACGACGAAGCCGAGGATGCGGCGCTTCGCCGTGAGCGCGCCGGTCAGGGGCGGGAGCATGGGGCTGCGGCCGGCGGCCGCGTGATTGACCATGTGCACGTCGATGTCGCCGGACTCGCGCACCACCGTCGCGCCGATGCCCGGGCCCGTGAGCAGGGCAGCGAGCCGGCCGCGCCGGCTCGCGCCGAGCACGAGCTGGGTGGCGTTGACCGAGCGGGCGAACTCGACCAGGGCGGTCGGGATGTCCTCCCCCACCACCTGGTGGTAGGTGCCGTTGAGCTTCTCCACCAGCGCGCGCTGTTCGGCGAGCGCGGCGGGGCTCCCCGTCCGCAGCCCGTCCTGGCTGGTGACGTGCACCGCGATCAACTCGCCGCCGGCCGAACGGGCGGCGATGCGGGCGCCGCGGCGCAGCAGCGTCTCGCCCTCCGGCCCGCCGGTGAGCGCGACCACCACGCGCTCCCGCGCCTCCCACCGGCTGTCGATGCCCTGCGCCTGGCGGTACCCCTGCAACGCCTGGTCGACCTCGTCGGCCAGCCAGAGGAGGGCGAGTTCCCGGAGTGCGGTCAGGTTGCCGAGACGGAAGTAGTTCGACAGCGCGGCGTCGATGCGCTCGGCGGGGTACACCGCGCCGACGGCGAGCCGGTCGCGCAGCGCCTGCGGGGCAAGATCGACGACCTCGATCTGGTCGGCGCTGCGCAGGAAGCTGTCGGGGATGGTCTCGCGCTGCGGCACCCCCGTGATCTGCTCGACCACGTCGTTCAGCGATTCGATGTGCTGGATGTTCAGCGTCGAGATGACGTCGATCCCCGCGGCCAGCAGCTCCTCCACGTCTTGCCAGCGTTTGCCGTTGCGGGATCCGGGGGCATTGGTGTGAGCGAGCTCGTCGACCAGGGCGACCTGCGGCATCCGCTGCAGCACGGCATCGAGGTCCATCTCCTCGAGGGCGACCCCGCGGTGCGAGACGCGGGCGCGCGGCACGACGGGGATGCCCTCGGCCATCGCGGCGGTCGCGGCGCGCCCGTGGGTCTCGACGATGCCGATGACGACGTCCCGGCCCTCGGCCCGCAGGCGCCGGCCCTCTTCGAGCATCGTGACCGTCTTGCCCACGCCCGGGGCGGCCCCCAGCAGCACCCGCAGCCGCCCGCGTCTGGTCATGGTCGTCCTTCTCACTCGTCATCGTTGGTCAAGGGCAACGTTAAGCTCCAGCACGTTCACGGTGGCGTCACCGAGGTACCCGAGTCGCGGTCCCTGCGTGTGAGCCTGCACCAGTGCGCGCACGTCGGCGGCGGGGATGCCGCGCTCCGCGGCCACACGATCGATCTGAATCTCGGCGTACGCGGGGCTGATGTGGGGGTCAAGACCCGACGACGACGCAGTGACGGCGTCTGCCGGAACGTCGTCGGGGGCGACGCCGTTGAACTCGGCTACCTGAGCGCGGCGATCGGCGATCGCGGCGACGAGGTCGTCGTTCTCGGGGCCGAGGTTCGACCCCGACGACGCCCCGGCGTCGTAGCCGTCGCCGGCGGCGGAGGGCCGGGACTGGAAGTACTGCGGCAGCGGGGCGCCCTCGGCATCGGTGAAGGCCTGCCCGATGAGCGACGACCCGACGGTCTCGCCCCCGCTGTCGGTGAGGAGCGAGCCGTTCGCCTGGGCGGGCAGCGCAAGCTGACCGACGAGGGTGAGCACGACGGTGTAGCCGAAGCCGAGCAGCACGGTGAAGAGCGCCATGGCGCGCACAGCGACACCGACGGTGCGGGCGGTGCTGCGGGTGGAGGTGTTCATGTGAGTGTGTTTCCTCTGAGGGTCAGAAGCCGGGGATGAGGCGCACGACGAGGTCGATGAGCCAGATGCCGATGAAGGGGGCGATGATGCCGCCGAGCCCGTAGACGGCGAGGTTGCGCCCCAGCGTCTGCGACGCCCCGCCGGGGCGGTAGGCCACGCCGCGCAGGGCGAGCGGGATGAGGAAGACGATCACGATCGCGTTGAAGATGATCGCCGAGAGCACCGCGGATGCCGGCGAGTGCAGCCCCATGATGTTCAGCGCCGCCAACTGCGGGAAGACGCCGAGGAACATCGCCGGGATGATCGCGAAGTACTTGGCGATGTCATTGGCGATGGAGAACGTCGTCAGCGCGCCGCGAGTGATCAGCAGCTGCTTGCCGATGCGCACGATGTCGATGAGCTTCGACGGGTCGGAGTCGAGGTCGACCATGTTGCCGGCCTCTTTCGCCGCCGACGTGCCCGAGTTCATCGCGACGCCCACATCGGCCTGCGCGAGCGCCGGGGCGTCGTTGGTGCCGTCCCCCGTCATCGCGACGAGCCGCCCGCCCTGCTGCTCGGCGCGGATGTACGCGAGCTTGTCTTCGGGGGTCGCCTCGGCCAGGAAGTCGTCGACCCCCGCCTCGGCCGCGATCGCCGCCGCCGTCAGCGGGTTGTCACCGGTGATCATGACCGTGCGGATGCCCATGGAGCGCAGCTCGGCGAACTTCGCCGGCAGCCCCTCCTTGACCACGTCCTTCAGGTGCACGACGCCGAGCAGGCGCGAGCCGGCATCCGGGGTGCTCGTGGCGACCACGAGCGGGGTGCCGCCGGTCTGCGAGATCCGCTCGACGGCGGCCGTCATCTCGGCGAGGTCGGCTGCGGTGGGCGCCTGCCCCTCGGCCTCGAGCCAGGACACGATCGCCGAGGCGGCGCCCTTGCGGATGCGGGTGCCGTCGGGGGTGTCCAGGCCCGACATGCGGGTCTGCGCGGTGAACGGCACGATGTCGCCCGGCGCCGTCGTGCCGACGTCGATGCCCTTCGCCCGTGCCAGCTCGACGATCGACGCCCCCTCGGGCGTGGGGTCGGCCAGCGACGACAGCGCCGCGGTGCGGATGAGCTCGGGCGCCGGCACGTCGCCGACCGGCAGGAACGCGCTCGCCCGGCGGTTGCCGTAGGTGATGGTGCCGGTCTTGTCGAGCAGCAGGGTGGTCACGTCGCCGGCCGCTTCGACCGCCCGGCCCGACATCGCGAGCACGTTGCGCTGCACGAGACGGTCCATGCCGGCGATGCCGATGGCGCTCAGGAGCGCGCCGATCGTGGTCGGGATGAGGCAGACCAGCAGCGACACCAGCACCGGCACGCTCACCGGGGCGGCGGCATAAGACGCGATCGGGTTCAGGGTGAGCGCGACGACGACGAACATGATCGACAAGCCCGCCAGCAGAATGCTGAGCGCGATCTCGTTCGGCGTCTTCTGGCGGGCGGCGCCCTCGACCAGGGCGATCATGCGGTCGACGAATGTCTCACCGGGCTTGGAGGTGATCTTCACCACGATGCGGTCCGACAGCACGCGGGTGCCGCCGGTGACGGCCGAGCGGTCGCCGCCGGACTCCCGCACGACCGGGGCGGACTCCCCCGTGATCGCGGATTCGTCGACCGAGGCGATGCCCCACACGATGTCGCCGTCACCGGGGATGAGCTCGGGAGGCGAGACCACCACGACGTCGCCGAGACGCAGATCGGCCGAGGCGACATCGGTCGTGCCGGACCGCTCGGCCGCGGGATCGGTGAGCGGATCGTAGGCATCCACCCGCCGCGCCGTCGTATTGGTGCGGGTCTTGCGCAGGCTCTCGGCCTGCGCCTTGCCGCGCCCCTCGGCGACCGATTCGGCGAGGTTCGCGAACAGCACGGTCAGCCACAGCCAGACGGCGATCGCCCACGTGAACGACCACGGCACCGGGGTGCCACCCGAGGGCGCCGGTCCCCCGATGAACGGCTCCGCGATGGCCAGCAGGGTGGTGAGCGCGGCGCCGACCCACACCAGGAACATCACCGGGTTGTGCCACTGCAGGCGCGGGTCGAGCTTTCGGAACGCGCCCGGCACGGCGGCGCGCACCTGCGCCGGCGAGAATCCGCGCTGCGGTGCAGGCGTCGGCGCAGTGTCGGGACGCGCGGTGGTCAATGTGGACATCATCAGATCAGCCCTTCCGCCAGGGGACCCAGCGCGAGAACGGGAAAGAAGGTGAGTGCCGTCACGAGAACGGTGACGGTGCTGAGCAGCCCGACGAACAGCGGGCGGTGGGTGGGGAGCGTTCCGGCGGTCGTCGGCACGGAGTCCTGCGCCGCGAGCGAGCCGGCCAGGGCGAGCACGAAGACGATCGGCACGAATCGGCCGAGCAGGATCACGACCCCCAGGGCCGTGTTCAGCCACGGGGTGTTGGCGGTGAGTCCGGCGAACGCCGACCCGTTGTTGTTCGCGGCGGAGGTGAAGGCGTAGAGCACTTCGCTCATGCCGTGGATGCCGGCGTTCCAGATCGACGTGGATGCCACCTCTTCGCGGATACCGGGGAGGGCGAAGCTCAGCGCGGTGCCGGTGAGCACGAGGGTCGGCATGACGAGGATCGTGAGGGCGGCGAGCTTGATCTCGCGCGGCCCGATCTTCTTGCCGAGGTACTCGGGGGTGCGGCCGATCAGCAGACCGGCGATGAACACGCCGATGATCGCGAGCACGAGGATCGCGTAGAGCCCCGACCCCACTCCGCCCGGAGAGACCTCGCCGAGCATCATATTGAGCATCGGCATCATGCCGCCGAGCGCCGTGTACGAGTCGTGCATGGAGTTGACCGCGCCGGTGGAGGTGCCGGTGCTCGTGGTGGCGAAGAGCGTCGAGCCGATGATGCCGAAGCGCTGCTCCTTGCCCTCCATCGCCGCCCCCGCCAGTTGCGGCGCGGTGCCGTTGCCGGCGGTCTCGAACGCGGTCAGCAGCGCGAACGATGCCAGATACAGCGTCGCCATCACGCCGAGGATCGCGTACCCCTGGCGGTTGTCGCCGACCATGCGGCCGAACGTGCGCGGCAGCGCGAACGGTATGACGAGCATGAGGAGCGCCTCGAAGGCGTTGGTCCACGCGTTCGGGTTCTCGAACGGATGCGACGAGTTCGCGTTGAAGAACCCGCCGCCGTTGGTGCCGAGCAGCTTGATGGCCTCCTGCGAGGCCACAGGGCCGCCGGGGATCGACTGCGTCGCGCCGGTGAGCGTGGTGACGTCGGTGAAACCGTTGACGTTCTGCACCACCCCGCCGATCAGCAGCACGACCGCGGCGAGCGCGGCGATCGGCAGCAGGATGCGCAGGGTGCCGCGGGTGAGGTCCACCCAGAAGTTGCCGAGCGTGCCCGACCGGCGTGCCGCGAAGCCGCGCACCAGGGCGATCGCGACCGCCATGCCGACGCCCGCGGAGACGAAGTTCTGCACCACGAGGCCCAGCGCCTGCACGGTGTAGCCGAGGGTGAGCTCGGGCGAGTACGACTGCCAGTTCGTGTTGCCGACGAACGACGCCGCGGTGTTGAACGACAGGTGCTCGCTGGGCGCCGGCAACCCGAGGGAGTACGGCATCCACTGCTGCAGCCGCTGCAGGCCGTAGACGATGAGCAGGCCGACGGCCGAGAAGGCCAGCACCGCGCGCAGATACGCCGGCCAGGTCTGCTCGGCCTTCGCGTCGATGCCGATGACACGGTAGACGCCGGACTCGACCCTGGTGTCCTTCGGCGAGGTGTAGACCCAGGCCATGTAGTCGCCGAAGGGGCGGTAGAGCAGGCCGAGGACGACGGCGACGGTGGCGAGCGACAGCAGCGCCGGCACCCACGCCATCAGAACCGCTCCGGTTTCACGAGGGCGAACACGAGGTACACGATCGCCGCGACACCGAGGATGCCGGCGAGCAGCTGGAACACGATCACAGCTTCTCCACCGCCTTCCCCAGCAGTCCGACGACGACGAACAGGGCGATCGTGCCCAGCACGTAGACGAGGTCAAGCACAGCAGGCTCCATCTGAAGGACGGCGTCAGCGCACACGCTGATCGCACGCCCTCATTCGCGGGCGCAGTGCGATCCAACTCCTGCCGGCACGCCCCGATGCCCGTCCTCACGCAACCCATACGGGGGTGCCGCGGATCCTTACGGTTCCCTCACGCCGCGGTCCTTCTTTGCCTGGCCACGGCGCCCCTGTGCCACGGATCGGGTGGGCCTGGCAACCCCTTGGGGGCGCGGCATCCGCCGTCGCATCATGGGGCCATGAGCGATCGAGATGACATCAAGCAGCCCCTTGACCATCTTCCGCCGGCCGACGAGCGGGACAAGGCGATCGAGGTCGAAGAGCCCGAGTACCCCGACACCGGCCACGCGGACACCGCCGACGTCACGCCGGCGACGGCGGCGGAGCCGGGCAAGCCCAACCGGCACGGCGTCGACAAGCTGCCGCCGACCGGGCGCTGACGCCCGCGCATTTCGGCGCGGCGCCGCGGTGGCTGGTTTCCGGCCGCCGCGGCGTTCGTGCATCTGCGGGGGTGTCCGAAATGCGGAGATCCTCCCGAATGAGGACCGAAGCGCGGCATCCGCCCTCGTTTCGGCAGATCCCCTCATTTCGGCAAAGTTTGGAGCTTGCCGGCGCGGTGGCTGGGTTCCGGCCGCCGCGGCGTTCGCGCGTCTGCGGGGCGGCCGAAATGCGGAGATCGTCCCGAATGAGGACCGAAGCGCGGCATCCGCCCTCGTTTCGGCAGATCCCCTCATTTCGGCAAAGCCTGCTGCGCGAAATCCGGGGGTGGCTGAGACGACCGCAGTGGCTACGATCTGCGCATGGGGAACGCGGAAGCGGGATGGTACGACGACGGGGCGGGCTACCAGCGCTGGTGGGACGGCAACGCGTGGACCGACGACTACGCCGACATGAGCGGAGCCACCGTCGAGCTGCACACCTCGAACCCCGCCGCCCACAGGCAGCCGATGGGCTGGTACGACGACGGGCGGGGCCGCCTGCGCTGGTGGGATGGGGATGCCTGGACCCAGCGTGCGCAGTACTTGGCGGAGCCCCACACATTCTCGGGAATCACCGTCGCGGGCGAGTGGATCTTCTACGGCGACCTCAGCCAGCCCATCGCCGGCGTGGTGGCATCGTTCGAAACGGCCGGCGAGATCGGCGAGCGATCCACTCTGACTCGCGCGGCGGCAGGCGGACTGCTCTTCGGCCCGGTGGGGATGATCACGGGCGCCATGCTGCGCAAGAAGGTCGATCGCCGGGAGTTCTACCTGTCGATCGACGGCCCTGAGCAGTTCTGGGTGGCACCGGTCAGCCCCGCGTTCGGGCTTCAGGCCCGCCAGTTCGTCGCGTGGGTGAACAGCGTCTCGCGTCACCACCTGCGTAAGTAGCCCGCGGCTCGTCTACCCGCTAGCCGAGTTCGCCCGGGTTCGTCAGGCGCCACCACGACGTCGGCGGCGTGATGGCGCCGTCGAACTCGACCGGGACGGTCACGGTGTGCGGACCCGCGGTCCACGTGGCGCTGCCGATCACCTCGCCGTCCTCCCAGGTCGTGGGGGTCGAGGTCTGCATCGTCGTGAGGATGGGCGTGTCCGACCAGACCAGCAGCGAGGCCTCCTCCCCCAGGACTATGCGCGCGGCGCCGCCCCACGGGGTCGAGAAGGAACCCACCTGCTGGCCGCGGCGCGCGACGGTCACCTCGGTGAACCCGCCCGCGATGCTCTCGAGCAGGGTGGGCACGCTGTGGTTGACGGCGGCGCGCGAACTGGCGCCGAGGAGGACGCCCACGATGTCGAGGGGCGCGCCGATGCCGACGTCGAGGCGCGCGGTGTAGAGCAGGTTGCTGCCGCCGGGGTCGAGGGTGCCGGTCTTCAGTCCAGTGATGCCGCTCTGGCCGAGCAGGGAGTTGGTGTTGTTCATCCATCCCGGTCCGGGGAGCGACAGCCCTCTCGTCGCGGCGATCTCGGCGACGG
The DNA here is from genome assembly GCF_024626565.1 of Microbacterium sp. zg.Y909. Lineage (NCBI taxonomy): Bacteria > Bacillati > Actinomycetota > Actinomycetes > Micrococcales > Microbacteriaceae > Microbacterium > Microbacterium sp. zg.Y909. Next base: position 3,280 of record NZ_JANJFJ010000126.1, on the reverse strand, counting down.
CCGGGTGCGCCGCCGCGATGCGGCCGAGGGCGATCATGTCGCCCGGCGTACTCGTGTTGCGCGGGTCGATGCCGGTCGGCTCGACGATCGTGGTCTGCGTCAGCCCGTTCACCGCGAGCCAGTCCCGCGCCGCCCGCAGGAATGCGCCCTGCGACCCGAACGCCCAGCCGGCGACGGCCTCGGCGTAGTTGCACGCCGACGGGATCAGCATCGTCGCGAGCGCGTCGTGCAGCGACATCGAGCTGCCGATCGGCATGGCGGCGATGGTCGCGCCCATCACGTAGTACTTGTCGTAGAGCGCGTGGTCGGCACGGTCGAAGGTCAGGGTGGGTCCGGGGTCTGTGGCATCCGCCAGAGGATAGGCGTCGAGCACGACCAGCGCGGTGATCAGCTTCGTGATGCTGGCCATGGGGCGGGGCTCTTCGGTGCCGGTGGTCGCCCAGATGCTGCCGTCCTCGGTGCCCAGGTAGTCGGCGGCGCCCGAGATGGCGATGGCCGACGCGCCCTCAGGCGGCAGCGCGATGTCGGCCGCAGGCGGTGCGGCGACCTCGGGGACCTGCGTGGCGGCGACCGGTTCGGCGAGGGGTGCGGTCAGCGCCCAGCCGCTGTAGCCGCCGCCGCCCGCCAGCATGAGGACAAGCACCACCGCGGTCACCCACAGCCGCCGGCGCCGCCGTGTGCGGCGGGCATCCGGATCGATCTCCCGTCCGGAACGGCGACCGGCGAACTCCTGCTCATGGCGGATCAGCTCGTTGAAGTCGTCGAGCGCGTCTGCGTGCGGCTGCTCTGTCGTCACTGCGGACCCCCATCCGATGCCTTCATCATGCACCACGGGGCATACACCGCTGTCTCGCCCGCAGCCGGGTGCCGTGCGCAACCGCATGACGCGGCAGGTCGCCCGGGGTGCGTCGCGGCATCCGAACTTTTAGAATCCCGGGATGAGCGCCACCCCACCTGTGCACCGTGAGACCTGGAGCGGCCGCAGCGCCTTCATCATCGCCGCGGTGTCTTCGGCGATCGGCCTCGGAAACATCTGGCGGTTCCCCGGCGTCGCGTACGAGAACGGCGGCGGCGCGTTCCTGCTGCCCTACCTCATCGCGTTCGTCACGGCGGGCCTACCCATCCTGTTCCTCGACTACGCCATCGGCCACCGCTACCGCGCGTCGGCTCCGCTGGCATTCCGGCGCATCAACCGCCGATTCGAGCCGCTCGGCTGGTGGCAGGTCGGGCTCTGCTACGTCATCTGCATCTACTACGCCGTCGTCATCGCCTGGGCACTCGCCTACGCCGTCTACGCCGTCACCCTGGCGTGGGGTGAGGATGCCGTCGGCTTCTTCCTCGCCGAGCACCTGCGGCGGCCCGCGACCGTCGGCTTCACGTTCGACTTCGCACCCGCCGTGCTCATCCCGCTCGTGCTGGTGTGGCTGACGGCGGTAGTGGCCCTGGCCCTCGGCATCCGCCGGGGTATCGACCGGGTCAACCGCGTCACCCTGCCGCTGCTGGCAGTGAGCTTCACCGCGATCGTCGTCTACGCCCTGTTCCTCCCCGGCGCCGTCGACGGGCTCAACGCCTTCTTCACCCCCAGCTGGGCGGCCCTGGCCGACCCGGCCGTGTGGATCGCGGCCTACGGGCACATCTTCTTCTCGTTCTCCATCGCCTTCGGCATCATGCTGACCTACTCGTCGTATCTGCGTCGTAAGAGCGACCTCACCGGGTCGGGCCTGGTGGTGGCGTTCTCGAACACGAGCTTCGAGCTGCTGGCCGGCATCGGCGTGTTCGCCACCCTCGGCTTTCTCGCGTCGGCGCAGGGCAGCACCATCGACGAGCTGGAGAGCATTCAGGGCGTGGGGCTGGCGTTCATGACCTACCCGACACTGCTGTCGCAGATGCCCGGCGGGCAGATCATCGGGGTGCTCTTCTTCGTCGCCCTGGTGCTCGCCGGGTTCAGCTCGCTGCTGTCGATCCTGCAGGTGCAGTCCTCGGCGGTGCAGGACAAGACCGGGTGGAGCACGCGGCGAGCGGGCGTCGCCCTGGGCATCGCCACCGCCGTGCCGTCGATCCTGCTGTTCGCCACGACGAGCGGCCTGTACACCCTCGACGTGGTCGACGCCTTCGTGAACAACATCGGCGTGGTGCTGTCGGCGATCCTCACCCTCCTGCTCGTGGTCATCGTTGGCCGCAAGGGGCCGGAGCTCGCCCGCCACCTCAATGCGGTGTCGTCGTTGCGGGTGGGTCCGCTCTGGCGCGTCATGGTGACGGTGGTGACGCCGGTGATCCTCACCGTCATCCTCGTCACCGGCGCGTACGGATACATCGTCGACGGCTACGGCGGCCTGCCCACCTGGTTCCTGGGGGTCGCCGGATGGGGCGTGCTGGCCGTGCTGGCCGTGCTCAGCGGGGTGCTGAGCCTCGGCACCTACCGGCGCCAGGGCGCGCTGACGACCGAGCCGGATGACACCGAGCAGCTCGCCCGAGAGGTGCAGGCCGACAGGCAGCGCGCGCTCCAGCAGCGCGACGAGAGAAAGGCCAGCCGATGACCCCGACCGCGATCACCTTCCTCATCCTGTCGATGGGGGTGCTGTGGGGCGGGCTGGCGTGGAGCCTGCTACGGCTGCGCAACCATCCCGAGACAATCGACGACGAGCCGCCCTCGACCTGAGGCTCAGGCTCCCGACTCGGCCAGTTCGGCGCCGGCGTGGGCCAATTCGGCCAGCGCGGCGTCGCTGGTGGCGGGGGCGACACCGGCGACCAGGTCGGTCAGCACCCGCACGCGCAGGCCGTGGTCGATGGCATCCAATGCCGAGGCGCGCACGCAGTAGTCCGTCGCGATGCCGACGACATCGGCGTCGAGGATGCCACGCTCGGTCAGCAGGTCCGCCACGGTGTCGCCGTCATCGGTCGTGCCCTCGAACAGCGAGTACGCCGGGGCACCCTGCCCCTTCTTCACGTGGTGGGTGACGGCATCGGTGACCAGGCCGGGGTCGTACTCGGCACCTTCGGTGCCGGCTACGCAGTGCACCGGCCAGGTGTCGACGAAGTCGGGCTCGCCGGCGGCGAAGTGTCCGCCGTTGTCACCGTCGGCGTCGTGCCAGTCGCGCGAGGCGACGATCAGTGCGTACTGATCTGCGGAGGCGGCCAGGTGCCGGCTGATCGCGGCCGCGACCGCGTCACCCCCGGCGACCCCGAGCGCCCCACCCTCGGTGAAGTCGTTCTGCACGTCGACGATGAACAGCGCCTTACTCATGCGCCGAGCCTACGCCGACCGGTCGCGTACCGGCGC
>NZ_JANJFJ010000125.1:0-11567 GCF_024626565.1 Microbacterium sp. zg.Y909 | reverse complement strand
GTCATCCGCTTGCGCAGGATCGCCCAGCGGTAGTCCTCCATGCCCGAGTAGCCGCCCTTGCGGGCGAAGTTGAAGGTCAGTCGCGCTCCCCAGAGGGTGACGAGCGCCGCCATCAGCACCGAGCGGGCGGCATCGCCGCCGTCGGCGATCACGGCGATCGCGAAGATCCACGTGTAGGCGATGGGCACGATCGACCAGACGCGGTCGACCCATGAAGTGTCCTTGGTGATGAGGGAGAGGAGCCAGCAGGCCGCGGACGTGACGGCTGCCAGCAGCAGGACGAGCAGAAGGGGGTCCATAGGCCTCAGGCTAACCACGTGGCGTCTGCTGTCCAAGGGGTGGCGGGGGAGTCTGCGGATAGCGCTTTCCCTCCAGCGCTTCTAGGGTGGAGTGCGTGACTTCCTCCCTTCGCTGCGTGATCGTCGGCACCGGCGCCGTCGCGCACTTCCACGCCCGGGCTGTGCAGGCCTACCCCCACGCCGAGCTGGTTGCCGTGAGCGACATGAGCCGCAGTGCCGCCGACGCGTTCGCCGCCCAATGGGGCGCGCCGACCGTGTACGACACCCTCGACGACATGCTCCAGGCGGAGCGCCCCGACGTCGTGCTGATCTGCACGCCTCCCGGCGCCCACGCGCCCCAGACCCTCGCCGCCTTCGCCGCCGGCGCGCACGTCGTGGTCGAGAAGCCGCCCGCGCCGTCGCTGGCCGAGCTCGACGAGATGCGGCGTGCCGCAGATGTCGCGGGCCGGCAATTGGCGGTGGTGTTCCAGCAGCGCACCGGCACCGCGGCGGCGCACGTGCGGGGGCTTCTGGGCAGCGGCGCGCTGGGCCGGCCCCTCATCGCGGTGTGCCAGACCCTTTGGTTCCGTGACCCCGCCTACTTCGCAGTTCCGTGGCGAGGGTCGTGGGAGACCGAGGGCGGCGGGACGACGCTCGGTCACGGCATCCACCAGATCGATCTGCTCGCGTTCCTTCTCGGCGACTGGACGAGCGTGCAGGGGCGGCTCTGGCGGCTCGATCGCGAGACGCAGACCGAGGATGCCTCGACGGCCACCGTCACCTTCGCCGGCGGCGCGGTGGCGCAGCTGGTCACCAGCGCGGTGTCGCCGCGTGAGGTCAGCTCGATCCGCATCGACACGCAGAAGGCCACCGTGACCGTCGATCACGTCTACGGCCACGGTCACGAGAACTGGCGCATCACCCCGGCGCCGGGGTTCGAGGAAGGGGCGGCGGCGTGGGCGCTGCCGGATGCCGAGGAGCGCAGCGACCATGCCCCGCTGCTGCGTGACGTGTTCGACGCCCTCCGCACCGGGTCGCCGCTGCCGCCCACCGCCGACGCCCCGGCGCGGTCCCTGGAGCTCGTCGCCGCGATCTACGCCTCGGCTGCCGCCGACGGCGCCGTCATCACCCCTGCTGACCTCGCGGCGCACCCGACGCACCGCACCGGGTTCGCAAGCCCCGTCGCTGACATGCGCGGGGTGGGTGCGTGAGCGTGGATGCCGCGCCCGCGGTGCCGGCCGAGCTGTACCGGGACCCGATCTACGACGGCGCGACCGACCCGACCGTCGTCATCGCGGACGGCACGTGGTGGATGTTCTACACCCAGCGCCGCGCCACCCACCCCGATCCCGGACCCGGCGTCGCGTGGGTGCATGGCAGCCGCGTCGGCGTCGCGCGCTCCCGCGACGGCGTGGCCTGGACCTATGCGGGAACGCTCGAGCCGGATGCCGCGGGCCTCGCGCTCGAGCCGGGGCCGCCGCCGGCCGACGTGGATGCGACCCACTGGGCACCCGAGATCGTGCACGACGGCGAGCGGTGGCGCATGTATCTCACCGAGATCGACGGCGTACCCGACCGGTGGCCGGGTTTCGCGCGGTCGATCGTGGAGTACGTGTCCGACGACCTGGCGCGCTGGGAACGCCGCGCGCCACTTGCGCTGGCCAGCGACCGGGTGATCGACGCCGCCGTCGCCCGCACCCCCGACGGCCGGTGGCGCCTCTGGTACAAGGACGAGGCCGCCGACAGCGTCACCAAGGTCGCGGCATCCGACGACCTGTCGAACTGGCGCGACGAGGGCACCGCCATCGGAGGCGCGCCCCACGAGGGTCCGTACGCGTTCGAGCTCGGCGGCTGGTGGTGGATGATCGTGGACGAGTGGCGGGGGATGGGCGTGTACCGCTCCGACGATGCCGTCGCGTGGGAGCGCCAGGGTGGGCCGGATGCCGTCATCCTCGGCGCCGGCGCGGTCGCCGGGCCCGGATTCGGCCACCATGGGGCCGCCGTGCGCGACGGCGGCGACGTGTGGTTCTACTACTTCGGACACCCGGCCCGGGCGGCGGAGCCCGACCCCGAGCGCGAGAGCGTCGACGACCGGCGGTGCGCGGTCTACCGCGCCAGGCTGTGCGTGCGGGGTGGCGTGCTTCAGTCGGTGCGAGAAGCCGCTGACTGAATGACCTCGGCGAGCTCGCGGGGCCGGCTCCACATGGGCCAATGCCCCGTCGGGAGGTCGATGACGTCCAGGTGCTCGAGGTTCGCGACCTCGGCGAACATGGGATGGCCTGCTCGGGCCAGCTCCAGCACCTGCGTGCTCGGCATCGAGCAGCACACCAGGGTGGTGCGGACCGTGCGGCGGGCCTCGTCGGTGAGTTCGACGGGCTGGCGGAGCACGGGGCCGGGCTCGGGTACGGCCTGAGCCCGAAACCGCGCGAGGACCTCCGCGCTCAGACCCTCGAGGCTCGCCTGCTGGGCAAGGACGTCGAAGGGCGGCAGCGGAAGGTCTTCCACCTCCTCCGGCAGATCCGGCGCGAAGACGCTGCCCGGCGCCGCAGGGCCGGAGTCGACCCACACCACCCGATGGACGAGCTCAGGGTGGCGGTCGAGCACGAGGCTGACGGGCGCGTTCGCGCCGCTGTGCGCGACGATCGTCGCGGGTTGACTCTCGGAGACTTCGAGTCGAGCGATCGTGTCGAGGATCGCTGCGGCTTGATCGTCGAGGGTCCTCGACGCACGCTCCGGATCGTCCGCGTCGAGACCGGGAAGGGTCATCGCCGTGGCGCGAGAGCCGTGGGCGTCGAGGCGCTCGAGGACCTCATCCCACGCCCAGGCGCCCAGCCAGTGGCCGGCGATGAGGATGATGGTCGGGCGGCTCGTGCTCGTTGTCATGTCTCGACTTTCGCACGCGCTGCGGACAGGTGTATGTCACTGTTTATGTCATGAATTCTCGGTCCATGACGTCGCCACGGGTGCAGCGATGAAGCGAACCGAGCGGCTCCATGCACTGTCGGAGATGCTGCGTCGCAACGGATCGCGGGGCTGCTCTGCCGAACGGCTGGCGAGGGAGTTCGGCGTATCCGTGCGGACGATCAAGAGAGACCTCGACGCGCTCGAGAGCAGCGGGTCTCCGATCTGGTCGCGCCCCGGTCCCGGCGGCGGCTACGGCATGGTGGTGGGAGCCTCGCTGCCACCCGTCACCCTCTCGCCGACGCAGGCCGTGGCGCTCATGGCGGCCGTGTCCGCCGCGCCCGATGCCCCGTACGCCGACCTGGCGAGAGTCGGGGTCCAGAAGATCCTGGACGTCCTCGATCCCCGAACACGAGCACGAGCCGACGAGCTGGCCGGCCGCGTCTGGGTGAACGCGGTTCCCCCTTCTTCGCGCGTCGTCAGGTCGGCGCTGGAGGAGGCGATGGCCGAACAGCGCGTCGTTCGTCTTCGCTATACGGCCAGAGATGGGACGACGACCACCCGCGACGTCGAACCCGTGCTCTTCGCCTCCACGAACGGCCAGTGGTACCTCGTCGCGTGGTGCCGACTGCGCGAGGCGATGCGCTGGTTCACCGTGTCGCGCATCGAGCGGGCCAGCGTGACCCGGACGGCCTGCGCCGGCCACACCGTCGACGAGGTCGGAGAACCTCCGGCGAACGCCAGACCGGTGCACGGCCGGGGCGAGTGAACCGAACCTAGAACGGTGCGGGCTCTTCCGTTGCGGCGAGGGCCATGAACTCCAGCACCCGCCTCGGGATGTCGACATAGACCCGCCCTGTCGGACTCGTCCACTCGAGGATGCCGTCGGGTTTCTGCACGACGCTCCACGCGGTGCCGTGTTTGACGGGGTGATGTCGGCCGGGGCAGAGGTTGGCGAGGTTGGTGACACGGGTCGGTCCGCCGAGGGCGGCGTCGATGGTGTGGTCGCCGTCGCAGAGTCTGGCGGGCCTTCGACAGCCGGGGAACCGGCAGTGCTCGTCCCTCGCGTCGAGGAGCCGGCGCATCTGCACGCTCGGCCGGTAGGTGTCGACCTGCAGCACCGCCCCGGTCGTGGGGGAGGTGAACAGTCGTTCCCAGATCGGGGCGGTCGCGGTGAGGTGCCGGGCGGTGTCGGGGCCGATGGGCCCGTACCCCACGAGTTCGGCGGGTTCGGTGCCTTCACCGGTCAGGGTCGCCGCGGGGATGGTGATCTGCACGTGCGCGGTGATCGCCGCCGTCTCGGGGATGCTGCCCGCCGACACCGGGGCGGTTGCGTGCCCGGTGAGGAGCAGGTCGGTGAGCACATCGGCGCGGACCTGGTCGGTGGTACGCCTGTCGGTTGCGAGGGCGTCAACGCCCGCAGTCTCCGTCCCGTTGACATCCGCTTGCGCGGCCTTGGCCGCCGCAACGATCTCCCGCGCATGCGCGGTGAGCCGTTCCCGGATCGCGTATGCCAGGGGTGCGGGAAGCACCGCGGCGAGCTCCGCCATGCCGTCGTCGAGGTCCCGCACCCATACCCGCCGCCCGGCCGCGGCTTCGGCGTGCCGTTCTTCCAGCGGCACCGGGTCGAGCTTCTGGGCGAGCATCAGGATGATGGGCTTCGCCCGGCCGGGGGTCTCCCGCTCCGCGACGACCAGCGCGGCCTGCTCGAACCGGGCTCGGGCGCCGGGGTCGGTGATGCGCGCCCCGGCATCCTGGATCACCCGCACATGGGCGACGTCGATGCGGCCCGATTCCAGCGCGGCCAGCGTCGCGGGGAACCCGTCCACGAGCACCGCGGCGTCCCGCATCCGCTCCTGCATGCCCCGGTCGGAGCGGCGCATCGCGGCAGCGAGTTCGGCGGCCATCCCGCGACGCGGCATCTCCCGTTCCCGCCCCTCACTTGTGGGGATGCGGGCGGTCTCCTCGGCCGCGAGAGCCTCAGCGCGCGCAAACCACTGCAGCTCCTGCGCCTGCAGCGCGGCGATCGCCCGCCGCGTCTCCTCCGCCCCGGAGATCACCGCGCCGCGCGAGGCGGTGGCGATCGAGGTGATCGAGTCGGCGATCGGGGAGGTGTTCATACCCCCGATCCTGCCGACCCCCTCCGACATTCAGGGAACCGTAATCCCCAGGCTAAACGACAATTGTGGATAACCCGCGACGTCCGCAGGCTGTGGAGAGGGCGCCGCGTCCGGCTGTGGACGAGCGCCCCGCCCACCGCACCCTACCCCCGCGGCAGCCGATCCCCGATCAGCGCGAGGTTCTGGATCGCCGCCAGCCCGTACTGCGCGGCGTCGTTCGTCGACACCGTCGGCACCTCGTCCACCGGCTGCAGCACGTGGGGCGGCTCGATCCGCTGCAGCGCGAAGTCGCGGCGGTGCACGAGCCACTCGCCCATGCCCTCGAACGCCCGCCACGCGAGCGTGGCCAGCTCGTCGTCGTCCGCGTGCCGCGCCGCCCAGGCAGCCAGCCGGCTGTGCGCCTGCTCGAGGTGCACGCCGGTGAAGGCCGCTCCCACCGCCCGTTCCTGCTCGGCGGGCGTGGCGAGGTACAGGCGGCAGTACTCGTACCAGGCGTCGGCGAACCTGGGCACGTCGACGAGGGAGATCAGCTCGCTGCACACCTCGACCAGCCCGAACACGGCGCTGAGGTGAGACACCGAGATGCGGTCGCGCGTCGTCTCGAACCGCCCCGCGTCGAGGTCGTACAGCGCTTCGCCGGTGAGGAAGCCCCGCGGCATCGCGGCGATGTCGGCCATCGTCCCGAGCAGGCGGTCGCGCGAGCGCTCGTTGCCGGTGCGCTCCCAGTCCGCCAGCCACGTGGCGGCCAACGCCCCCCAGTCCGTCCCGAGACCGACGGCGAGCGCCCCGCGGTCGGGTCGGTAGGTCGCGGCATCCGTGCGCACCTTGCGTGTCGGGTCGGTGTCGAGGAACCGCTCGTCGCTGTCGCGCAGCTCGGTCAGCAGATCGCCGACCCGCTCATCGGCGGTGAGGTAGTGGTAGAACCGGCGGTACACCGGGCTGCTGATGCGCAGCTGCTTGGCGCTGCAGCCCCAGTGCTGCACGTTGTGGCGTGACCCGAGGCCCTTCCACCGGCCCACGTGGTAGACGTCGACCTCGCCGGTGTGGCGCGTCATGGCCTCGGCGAGGCGGAAGACGTCGGCCCGACCTGTCCGCAGGTAGGAGTACCAGAGCCACAGATCCGGGGAGAGCTCGCTGTTGTCCCATGCGTAGCCGCCGACGTCGTAGCGCCAGACGTGCCGGTCGTGATCGTAGGCGTGCATGACGTCGCCGTAGTTCCAGAAGCCGTACCAGCGGCGCTGGTCGATCTGCTGCAGGTAGAACGACAGCAGGAAGTCGATGCTGTCCTCGATCTCTGCACGCATCGCGGTGCTGCGGTCCACCGGTGCCCAGTCGCCGAAGACGCCCGCCGCGTGCACGGCGTGCGGTGTCGGCTGCAGGAGCGGCGGCTGCTGCACGTGGGCGACGTCGAGCGCCAGGTGCTCGATCGGCGGGGTCGCGGCGTACGCGAAGAACGTCAGCTCGTGGGTGCGGGCGATCCCGTGCGCATCGCCGAAGCCCGGCTCATAGTCCTCGTAGGTGATCTCGAGTGCGTCGAGCTGGCTGGCGTAATCGTCCTGCCCGAGTCCGTCGTGATAGAACCGCACGTCCATCGGCTGCGCGTCGGGGGCGTGCAGCCACGCGGTCACGGTGGCCCGCTCGCCGGCCATGCCGCGCACATCGAGTTGGCCGGGATGCGATTGCCAGAACGACCGCACCCCCACGCCGAACCCGCCGTCGGGATCGCTCACCGACACGAAGCCCTCCGCGCGGGTCCCGGCGCCGGCGTCGATCCACGCGTGCCCCGGGGCGGTGCGCTTGCGGATGCCGAACCCGTCGGCGCTCAGCTGAGCGAGCGTCACGTCTCCCCACGCGGGGATGACCGAGAGGCGGGACGAGACCTGAGGGTTCCACTCCGTGGTCGGCGGCGTCCGCCGGCCGGCGATCTGCGCCGCGCGCACGTCGGCGCCGGGGTCGCGGCGCAGGCCGGTGATGCCGCGCACGGCCTCGGCGAAGAAGCCGCCGTCGGCGCCGGCGATGCGCACGTGGCGGTCGTGCAGCTCGGCGCGCAGGGGCACCTCCGCGCGCACGCCGAGTCCCGCGACGAAGTCGGTGGCCGCCTCGCCGTCCCAGATGACGGTGTGGACGACGCGGATGCGGTCGCTTCCGGCGAGGACGACCAGCCGCACGGTGAAGGGCAGCCACTCCCGCGGGCCGTCGATGGCGCGGTGCGCGCCCTCGATACGTACGACCGCGCGCACCGGGCCCCGCTGCTCGACAGCGACCGAGGTGACCCGGGAACGGAACGGATGCCGCGGGCCGTGACCGCCGTCCTCGGGGAGGTCGTGCTGCAGCAGGCTGACGAGGTGGGCGTTCTCGGCCACGACGACATCGCCGCGGCGGAGTCGTCGGAACAGCGTGTCGACATGCTGTGCGCCGGATGCGTCAGGTGCGCCGGCGGCGCCCGGTATCTCGATCTCGAGGGTGAGTACCCCGTTGCCGACCACGACGGTCCCGTCGCCCTCGTGCACCGTCACCGGGTGAGCGGGCGCCGGCCCGGCGGCAGTCGCCTCACCGGCATCCGGGGCCGACTCGACCGTGACCTCGTACTCTTCCGGTCGGTCGGTCGCGCCCAGGGCCGCCCCGGCCCACTTGAGCGATCCGTCCGGCCAGGTGGCCAGCGGCCAGAACTGCGCCGGGACCGCGTCGCCGCCGACACGTCGCAGACGCAGGGCCTCGGGCGAGGCCGCTGCGCCGCGCGGTAGGGGGAGGCCCCACACCGAACCGCCGGGAAGGCGTGCGGGTGGCACCTCGTCGAGCCAGCGGAGAGGCACGGTGACGGCGGGGGAACCGGTCATAGCGAGTGGACCTCCAGGTTGCGGTAGCAGGCGATCAGCGGCGACATCTGACGGAACCCGATGCGCCCGCCGCCCACGCGCGGGCCGGTGGATTCGTCGTCAGTCCAGTCGAACAGCGGCAGGCCGTCGATGGAGAACGTCACGTGCCCGGTATCCTTCACGACCTCGACGCGGTAGAAGGCGCCGCGGGCGTCGGCGACGGGCGGCAGTGGGTCCGCGCCCTGGGTCACCAGGTGGAAGCCGGGCGACTTGCGCAGATTGCAGGTGTGGAAGGCGCGCTCGTCCTCCCACCGCCGCCGGAAGTACGACACGTGCAGCGTGCGGATGTCACCCGAGTGGTACTGCGGGTAGGCGCCCGACCGCGGCGCGACGCCGTCGTCGAAGATGCCTCCACCGTCGGCCGCCGACGCCCCGAAGAACAGCATCGCCAGCCCCGGTTCCGCTCGCGGGGAGAAGTCCCACGAGATGCGCACCCGGTCCCCGAACTCCTCGGGGCACCACAGGGTCCAGTGGTCGTTGGGACCGCCCGAAGACGACAGCAGCAGACCGTCGGCATCCGCCGCGGCCGAGACCGGGCCCTCCGCGATCCAGCCCGCGATGTCCTCCGGACCGGCCAGGGTGTTGCGGTAGAGCAGCCCGCTGCTCATCCCTTGACCGAACCGATGAGCATGCCCTTGGCGAAGTGCTTCTGCAGGAACGGGTAGAAGAGCAGGATCGGGAGGGTCGCGACGACGATCACGGCGAACTTGATGCCCTGAGCGGGCGGCAGCTGGCTCGGGTCGGCCTCGATGATCGAGAGGTCCGTGGCGACGGTCACCTGGCGCAGGAACATCTGCAGCGTCCACATGGAGTTGTCGTTGAGGTACAGCAGCGGCGACATGAAGTCGTTCCAGATGCCGACGGCGTAGAACAGCGCGAACGTCGCCAGGACGGGCTTGGACAGCGGCAGGATGACGCTCCACAGCGTCTGCAGCTCGTTCGCGCCGTCGATCTTGGCGGACTCCTCGAGCTCGTCCGGCAGCTGCTGGAAGAAGTTCTTGATGATGATGAGGCTGAACGGGTTGATCGCCGCCGGCAGGATCAGCGCCCAGTACGTGTTCAGCAGGCCGAGGTCCTTGACCATGAGGAACGTGGGGATCATCCCGCCCGAGAACACCATCGTGAACACGATGAGTGACAGCATCAGGCGCCTCCCCGGCAGGTTGCCCTTGGAGAGCGGATACGCCATGGATGCCGTCAGCAGCAGCTGCACCACGGTGCCGACCGCGGTGACGGCGATCGTGGTGATCATTGCGCGGAGGAAGGCCGGGCTCGTGAGGATCGACTCGTACGCGCGCAGGCTGAAGGTCTCGGGCCAGAGGAAGAACGACCGGGTGGCCAGCTCCGATTCGGTGGCGAAGGAGCCCGCCGTGACATAGATGAACGGCAGCATCGCCAAGAGGCCGAGGCCCACCAGCAGCACGACGTTGAAGACGTCGAACACCCGCCCTGCAGGCGTGTTGAACCGATACTTCTCGCGAGCCATCAGAAGATCCCCGTCTGGTTGGAGCGGCGGGCGAGCCAGTTGGCCCCGAAGATGAGAATGACCCCGACGATGGCCTTGAACAGGCCGACCGCGGTGCTGTAGCTGTAGCTGCCCTGCGTGATGCCCATGAAGTACACGTAGGTGTCGAAGACGTCGGCCACCTGACGGTTGAGCGCGTTGGTCATGAGGTAGATCTGCTCGAAGCCGGTGTTGAGCACCTGACCCATCTGCAGCACGAGCATGACCACGACGGTCGGCATGATCGACGGCAGGGTGATGTGCCACACGCGCTGGAAGCGCCCGGCGCCGTCGATGATCGCCGCCTCGTACTGCTCCTGGTCGACGCTCGCGAGCGCGGCCAGGAAGATGATGGTGCCCCAGCCGGTGTTCTTCCAGATGTCCTGCAGCACGATGATCGGCCGGAACCACGCCGGGTCGGTCAGAAAGTTGATGTCGGTGTTGAACAACCCGTTGATCATCTGGAACAGGGGCCCGATGTCGAGGGCGAACAGCAGGTACGTCAGCGAGGCGACGACTGTCCACGACAGGAAGTGCGGGATGTAGATGAGCGTCTGCACCGACCGCTTCACGATGTTCACGCGCAGCTCGTTGAGCAGCAGCGCCACGACGATCGTCAGGGGGAAGGCGATGATGAGGCTCAGCAGCGCGAGGATCAGCGTGTTGCCGAGCAGTCTCGGGAAGTCAGGGCTGGCGAAGAAGTCCTGGAAATGCGCGAACCCCACCCACGGGCTGTCCGCGATACCGAGGAACGGGACGTAGTCCTTGAAGGCGATGATCGCCCCGCCCATCGGGCCGTAGCGGAACAGCGCGAAGTAGATGATGCCGGGCAGCAGCAGCAGGTAGAGCCACTTGAACTGCGTGAAGTGCACGCGCACGCCGGCGCGGCGCTTGCGGGGCGGGACGATGAGAGCCTCGGTGGCTGCCACCGACCTGTCGAGAACGACCATGGCGGGTCCTGTCTGGGAGGGAGGGGCGGATGCCGTGGCATCCGCCCCTCTCGGACTCAATCGGCCTGAGCGGCCAGCTCGTTGATCTCGGCGATGATGTCGTCGCCGCCGCTGGAGCGCCACAGCGCCACCGCGTCGGTGAGACCCTTGCGGTCGATCTGGCCGGCGATGTACTGGATGCGGGCGTCGGAGACGATCGTGTCCAGCTGCGCGCCCTTGGAGACGTACGTCTGTGAGACGAAGGCCGCGGCCGGGTCGTACACCGCCGACTCGAGGTCGGACGCCTCGATGGCCTTGCGCTTGTCGTACATCTCCTGCTCGTACGCGCTGGCCTGCTTGGGCAGGTGGCCCTGGAAGCCGGCGACGTTCATGCCGAGCTGCGAGTAGCTCAGCACGGCATCCTTCAGGTCCTGGGGCGCGTCGTCGACGGGCACCGCCAGCTCACCGTCGAGGGTGTAGGTGACGCCCTCGATGCCGTTGTTGAGGATCGGTCCGGCCTCGGCGGAGTTGAGCTTGTCGAGCACCTCGAGCACGGCTCGCAGATCAGCCTCGGTGCGCACCTTGTCCTTCGGGATGGCCAGGAACCCGCTGTAGCCGGTGGTCGGGTGGGCGTAGAGCTCGCCATCGGGGCCGGTGAGGTTGCCCGCCACGTCCACGTAGTTCTGGAAGTTCTCGGGGTCGGATTCCTTGAAGAGGTTCATCAGCACGCCCGCGCGCGAGTGCACGTCGATGATCATGCCGCCCTTGCCGTTGAGGAACGGCTCGTTCCAGTTCGCCGAGTCGAAGGTGGCGTAGTCGGGGTTGATCAGACCCTCGTCGACCAGGCGCTTCTCGTAGTCGACCGCTTCGAGCCACTCGTCGGTGGTGAAGTTCGGCACGAGTTCGCCATCGCGCTCGGTCCAGCGGTTGCCCGCACCGTGCCACGTCTCGATGACGTC
>NZ_JANJFJ010000124.1:0-11589 GCF_024626565.1 Microbacterium sp. zg.Y909 | reverse complement strand
TACAAGACCCGCCTGCAGCTGTCGCTCGGCTCCCCCGACACCGCCCCCGACGTGTTCTACGAGGACACCTTCAACGTGCGCAGCGACGTCGAAGCGGGCTATCTGCTCAACCTCGACGAGTACCTCGCGGGCTGGGACGAGTGGGAGATGTTCGACGAGGCGGCCAAGACGGCCGGTCAAGGCGAGGACGGCAGCGTCTACGCCCTGCCGCTCGGCACCGACACCCGGGTGATCTGGTACAACAAGAACGTTCTGGATGCCGCCGGCGTCGAGGTGCCCTGGCAGCCCGAGAGCTGGGACGACATCCTCGACGCAGCCGCGAAGATCAAGGCAAGCCAGCCCGACGTTGTGCCCTTCAACATGTACGCGGGCACCGGCACGGGCGAGGGCACCGTGATGCAGAGTTTCTACCAGCTGCTCTACGGCACCGGCGACGGCACCGGCCTCTACGACGACGAAGAGGGCAAGTGGGTCGTGGAGTCGCAGGGCTTCGTCGACGCGCTGACGTTCCTCGAGACGCTGTACTCCGAGGGCTACGCCGTTTCCCCCGACCGCGCGCTCGACCCCAACGTCTGGCAGGCGGTGTTCGGTGAGATGTTCCCGCAGGACGGACTCGGCGGCACCGTCGAGGGCTCGTACACCCCCTCGTTCTGGGAAGAGGGCGGCGCCTACCCGTGGCCGGAGTACGGTGACGTCATGGGCGTGGCGCTGTTTCCCACTCAGGACGGTCAAGGCCCTGCCGGCGTCAGCATGTCGGGCGGCTGGACCCTCGCGGCATCCGCCCAGACCGACGTGCCCGACCTCGCCTTCGAGTTCCTGACCACCGTGCTCAACGAGGAGAACTCGCTCTGGTACGCCATCAACAACGCCCAGATCGCGGTGCGCACCGACGTCGCGGCCGACCCGACGTACCTCGAGGCGAACCCGTTCGTGGGTCCGGTCTCCGAGGCGGTGGCGGTGACCAACTTCCGCCCCGCCAACAGCGACTACCCGCAGATCTCCGTCGCCGTGCAGCAGGCGACCGAGGCCGTGATCACGGGCCAGCAGACCGCCGCAGAAGCTGCGGCCGCCTACGACGACGCCGTGCGGCAGATCGTGGGCGATGAGAAGGTCATCGCACAGTAGCGATGACGATGACCACGATCGGACCGGCGCAGGACACGCGCGTCACGCGCAGGAGCGGCATCAGCAGGGGGACGACACCCGCCAGGGCGTTGCCGCTGGTGCCAGCCGGGGGGCTGCTCCTGGTGTTCCTCGCCGGTCCGATCGTGTGGGCCCTCTACGGCTCACTCACCGACCGCGCCCTCAGCGGAGCGCGGGCCGCCGACCCGCAGTTCATCGGGCTCGACAACTTCGCGCGCCTCTTCGCCGACCCCGTGCTGCCGCTGTCGATCGGCATCACGGTGGCCTTCGTCGTGGGGTCGGCGATCATCGGGCAGAACGTGCTGGGGCTGGTCCTCGCCGTGCTCTTCCGCGTGGGAAGCCGCGCCGTCACCGGCATCGTCGGCGTGCTCGTGGTGACGGCCTGGGTGCTGCCCGAGATCGTCGCCGCCTTCATCGGGTACGCCTTCCTCTCGGCCGACGGCACCCTCAACGCGATGCTGGCGGGCGTCGGCATCGCCGGGCCCAACTGGCTCTACGCCTTTCCCCTCGTGGCGATCATCATCGCCAACACGTGGCGGGGCACCGCGTTCTCGATGATGATCTACCGCGCCGCGCTCGACGACGTGCCGCTGGAAGTGATCGAGTCGTCGATGATCGACGGCGCAGGCGCGTGGCAGCGGCTGCGGCTGATCACTCTGCCGATGATCCGCCCGACGATCTTCACGAACCTCATGCTGACGACCCTGCAGACCCTGTCGGTGTTCACCCTGATCTGGGTGATGACCAAGGGCGGGCCGGGGAACCTCTCGAGTACCCTGCCGGTGCTGGCGTACACCGAGGCCTTCCAGTTCGGCGACATCGGCTACGGCAACGCCATCGCCGTGGTCATGCTGGTGCTCGGCGCCGTCTTCTCGATCGGGTACGTGCTGTCGCTGCGCGCCGGCGGGAGCCGCACGTGAGCGTCCGCGCTCCCAGCGTCGCCGCCCCCACGCGTGCCGCGACGCGGCTGTGGGCGAACCTGGTGCTGCTCGTCATCGGCCTCCTCTTCGCGCTTCCGCTGGCGTGGGTGGTGCTCGCCGCCTTCGACTCGGCGGCGAGCTACCAGGTGAAGATCCCCACGGCGCCGACCCTGCAGAACTTCGCCGACGTGCTCACCCCGCAGCTGACGCTCAGGCCACTGTTGAGCAGCCTGCTGCTGTCGACGGGCGCGGCCGTGGTGACCGTGGTCGTGGCGGTCCTCGCGGCGTATCCGCTGTCGCGGTACCGCTCGCGCTTCAACGGACCCTTCCTCTACGGCGTGCTCTTCGCCAGCTGCCTGCCGATCACGGCGATCATGGTGCCCGTCTACAGCCTCTTCGTGCAGCTGCGCCTCATCAACCAGCCGTGGGCGGTCGTGCTCTTCCTGGCCGCCAGCTCGCTGCCGATGGCCCTGTGGATGACGAAGAACTTCATGGATTCGGTGCCGGTGAGCCTTGAAGAGGCGGCGTGGGTCGACGGCGCGAGCGCCATGACGGCGCTGCGGCGCATCGTCGTGCCGCTCATGCGACCGGCGATCAGCGTCGTCTTCGTCTTCGTCTTCCTGCAGGCGTGGGGCAACTTCTTCGTGCCGTTCGTGCTGCTGTACTCCCCCGACTGGCAGCCCGCAGCCGTATCGATCTACGCGTTCTTCGGCCAATACGGCACCGTCGCTTACGGGCGCCTGGCCGCCTATTCGCTCGTGTACTCCCTACCCGTCCTCGGGCTGTACCTGCTCGTCACCCGCGGGCTGGGCGGCTCGTTCGCCCTCGCCGGCGCCGTCAAGGGCTGACCGCCCCCTGCCCTGCACTCCCGATCGGAGTTTCCGCCATGCACCGCAACGACCGTCTCGCCCTCCAGCGCATCGACCGGCTCAGCCGCGACCGGCTCGCCGGTGCGCTGTACCGGGAGACCACGCCGCTGACGATCACCGCGTGGGAGGTGCCCGGTGAGCCGGTGCCCTTCTCCGAGGCCGTGCGCGCCGAGTACACGCCGTTCGAGGTCGGCGGCCGCTGGGGAAAGCCGTGGGGCACGGTGTGGTTCCACGTCACCGGCACCGTTCCGGCGGGCTGGTCGGACGCCCCCGGCACCAGCGTGGAGCTGGTGGTCGATCTCGGGTTCGACGTCTCGGCGCCCGGTTTCCAAGCCGAGGCACTGGTCTTCCGCCCCGACGGCACGATCGTCAAGGCGATCGAGCCGCTGAACGCCACGGTGCCGATCGAAGGTGACGAGGTGGACCTCTACATCGAGGCGGCCGGCAACCCCAGCGTCGCGGGCACCTTCACCTTCGCACCCACGCCGCTCGGCGACCCCGCCACCGCGGGCGACGAGCCGATCTACCGCCTCGCAGGTCTCGAGCTGGCACTGCGGGACCGCGAGGTGTGGGAGCTCGCGCAGGACATCACGGCGCTGCGGGGTCTCGTCGACCAGCTCGATCCCGATCGCACCCGGCACGCCCGCGTGCTCGCCGCGCTCGGCCGCGCCGTCGATGCCCTGGACCCGGACGACGTGGCCGGCACGGCCACCGCCTCGCGCACGCAGCTGGCCGACGTGCTGGCGTCGCCGGCTGCGGCATCCTCCCACCACATCACGGCGGTGGGGCACGCCCACATCGACTCGGCGTGGCTGTGGCCCACCCGCGAGACGGTGCGCAAAGTCGCCCGCACGTTCTCGAACGTGCTGGATCTCATCGATCGCGACGAGGACTTCGTCTTCGCGGCGTCGTCTGCGCAGCAGTACGCCTGGCTCGAGGAGCACTACCCCGCCCTGTTCGCCCGGGTCGCCGAGGCTGTCAAGGCCGGCCGCTTCGTTCCCGTGGGCGGCATGTGGGTGGAATCCGACACGAACATGCCGGGGTCCGAGGCGCTCGCGCGTCAGTTCGTCGAGGGCAAGCGGTTCTTCCTGGAGAAGTTCGCGGTGGAGCCCTTGGAGGTGTGGCTGCCGGACTCGTTCGGCTACTCCGCCGCCCTGCCGCAGATCATCGCGCAGGCGGGGTCGCGGTGGTTCCTCACCCAGAAGATCTCGTGGAACGAGACCAACCGCATGCCGCATCACACGTTCCTGTGGGAGGGCATCGACGGCACCCGGGTGTTCACGCACTTCCCGCCGGTCGACACGTACAACTCCGACCTCTCCGCCGCCGACCTCGCGCGCGCCGAGCGGCAGTTCGCCGAGAAGGGCGGGGCGCGCTCCTCGCTGGTGCCGTTCGGCTGGGGCGATGGCGGCGGCGGACCGACGCGCGAGATGGTCGCCGCGGCCCGGCGCACGGCCGACCTGGAGGGGTCGCCGAAGGTGCGCATGGCTACCCCGTCGCAGTTCTTCGCCGACGCCGAGGCCGAGTACGCCGACCCTCCGGTGTGGTCGGGCGAGCTGTACCTGGAGTACCACCGCGGCAGCTACAGTGCCCAGGCCCGCACCAAGCGCGGCAACCGCCGCAGTGAGCACCTGCTGCGCGCCGCGGAGCTGTGGGCGACGCTCGCGACCGTGCGCACCGGTGCCGCCTATCCCGCTGAGCGGTTGCGGCGCCTGTGGCGGCTCGTGCTGCTGCAGCAGTTCCACGACATCCTCCCCGGCACGTCGATCGCCTGGGTGCACCAGGAAGCTGAGCGCAACTACGCCGCCGTCGCGGTGGAGCTGGCCGAGATCATCGACGCCGCGCTGCGCGCCCTCGCCGGAGACGGGGACCTGCGCCTTCACGCGAACGCGGCGCCGGTCGCCGTCGGCGGCGTGCCGGCGCTCGGCGCCGCGGCCGAGGCGGAGGTGCCGGCGGCGGCGGACGCGGCGGTGGTGCGCGTGCGGGCCGCGGGCGACGGGTGGGTGTTCGCGCACGAACGCATGCGGTGGACGATCGACGCGCGCGGCGTGGTCGTGGGGGCCCGCGACCTCGTCGCCGACCGGGAGCTGATCGATCCGCAGCGGCCCGCCGGTGTGCTGCAGCTCTTCCGTGACACGCCCCGGGACTGGGATGCCTGGAACATCGACGTCGAGGATGCGGCGCTGTACCGCGACCTGCTCGAGGTCGAGTCGATCGAGCCGACCGCCGACGGCGGCGGTCTCGTCGTCACGCGGTCGTTCGGAGGCTCACGGGTGGAACAGGAGTATCGCGTCGATCCGGGCAGCGGGGCGCTGGACATCACGGTGCGACTGGACTGGCGGGAGCGGCAGAAGATGCTCAAGCTGGCCTTCCCGCTGCAGCTGCGCGCCGAGCGCACGCAGTCCGAGATCCAGTTCGGGCACGTGTCACGCTCGGTGCACACCAACACGACCTGGGATGCCGCGAAGTTCGAGACCGTGGCGCACCGCTGGATCCGTGTGGTGGAGGGCGGCTACGGCGTCAGCGTCGCGAACGACGCGAGCTACGGTCACGACGTCCGCCGCGGCGACGGTGCGAGCGGGGGCGCGCACACCGTGGCGCGCGTGACGCTGGTGCGCGCACCGCTCTTCCCCGACCCCGAGGCCGACCAGGGATCGCACGAGTTCACGGTGTCGCTGCTCCCGGGCGCCGACGTCGCCGATGCCGTCGCGGAGGGGTTCCGGCTGAACCTGCCGACGGTCGCCCTGACCGGCGCGCGCCCGATCGAGCCCGCCCTGACGCTGGACGACGCCGGTGTCGTGATCGAGGCGGTGAAGCTCGCCGACGACGGCTCGGGGGACGTCATCGTGCGCCTGTACGAGGCCCTCGGCAGCCAGCGCAGCGCGACACTGCGCCCCGGCTTCGCCTGGACGGCCGTCGAGCAGACGGACTTGCTCGAGCGCCCGGTCGCCGCAACCGCCCTCGCCGCGGCGTCCGATGACGCGATCGACCTGTGCCTGCAGCCCTTCCAGCTCGCGACCCTGCGCCTGAGCCGCCCCGCCGAGTGAGTATTCGTGTCGCCGCTCAGCCGGAGGCGCGCTCCAGCTCACGGCGCACGTACGCGGGCACGACGACGGATGCAGGACCCAGCACCACCTCGTCGAACAGCGACGTGTCCTCGTGGGCCTCGAGATTCAGCAGCGCGGTCTTTGCGCCGACCGCGCGGGCGAGCGCGTGCAGAGTTGATGCCGGCGACACGTTCCCGGACGTGCCGATGACCCACAGCTGTTCGCAGGTCTCCACCGCTTCGTAGATCTCATCGAGCCCGTAGACCATCTCACCGAACCAGACGATGTCCGGTCGCAGCGCGCTGGCCCCGCAGCGCGGACACGGCGGCCCGTCCGCCAGATCTTCGCTCCACGGCACGTGCGCCCCGCACCGGGTGCAGAGCGCACTCGCCAGCTCGCCGTGCATGTGGATCACCCGCCGGGAGCCCGCCCGCTCGTGCAGGTCGTCGACGTTCTGCGTGACGATGAGCACGTCGCCGCCCGTGGCCTCCTCGAGTTCGGCCAGGGCGCGGTGCGCGGGGTTGGGCTCAGCCGCCCGCGCGGCGCGGCGCCGCTGGTCGTAGAACTCCTGCACGAGGGCGGGGTTGCGCGCGAAACCCTCCGGGGTCGCGACGTCCTCGATGCGGTGCTCCTCCCACAGCCCGTCGACGGCGCGGAAGGTCGGGATGCCGGATTCCGCCGAGACTCCGGCACCGGTGAGGACCACGATGCGCGCGCTCATGGTTCCGACGCTACCCGCGCGGGGCGGGCCCCGACAGCGCCGGCATCAGCGCGGCGCGAGGTCGGGCGAGAGGGCCTCCCGCTCGTCGAAGACGAAGCACTCCCCCGCCCAGTGATCACCGCCGACCTGTTCGAAGTAGCCGAGGATACCGCCGTCCAGTTGGAGCGCGTGGACGCCCACCTCGCGCAGGTGGATCGCGGCTTTCTCACAGCGGATGCCACCGGTGCAGAAACTGACGACCGTCTTGCCGGCCAGGTCGTCGCGGTGGGAGGCCGCGGCATCCGGAAACTGCGTGAACCGTTCGATGCGCCAGTCCACGGCACCGTGGAAGGTGCCGTAGTCGACCTCGAAGGCGTTACGGGTGTCCAGCATGACGACCTCGCGGCCGTCATCGTCGTGGCCTTGGTCCAGCCAGCGGCGCAGCGTCGCCGGCGCGACGGCGGGCGCCCGTCCGGACTCGGGGCGAATCGTCGGACGGTCCATGCGGATGATCTCCCGCTTGACCTTGACGAGCATCTTGCCGAAGGGCTGATCGGCGGACCAGCTCTCCTTGGTGGTGAGCGCCGCGAAGCGCGGGTCGGCGCGCAGGTCGTCGATGAAGCTTCGCACCGCGTCGGGATCGCCGGCGAGGAAGAGGTTGATCCCCTCTTCGGCGAGCAGAATCGTGCCCTTCAGTCCCGCGGCGAGCGCACGCGCGCGCAGGAGCGGACCCAGCTCGGGCGCATCGTCGAGCCGCGTGAAGAGGTAGGCGGAGGCGTTGAGCACGGCGGGCACGGTCTCCAGCTTACGGAGCGCGGCCGAACGCGGACTTCCGATACATCCGTTTCGCCATGTGAGTTCCCGCTCACACAGGTCGCCGACGAGCCTTCGGTCTCAACGGATGGCAGGGCGCCGCCGCGCCGGAGCTGCGATCGCGAGACCCACCGTCTCGCGCATGTGAGTTCCCGCTCACACACACCCGCACACACGTGCGTGCGCGCGTGCGTGCGTGCGGGTGACGCTGCCAGCCGCCGCCGCCGGCGCGGGCATCTGGCCATACCAGCCGCGCCGCCAGCGCTGTGTGAACCGGAACTCACATGCGAGAACGAGAGACCATCGGCAGAAAGCGCAGACAGAACCCCGCCGCCCCGAAGGAAAGGGGACGACGGGGTACCGAAAAGCCGGGGCTCAGCTGATGTCGCCGCGCCACGCGCCGGTCTCGGTGCCGCGCGACTCGATGAACTCCTTGAACTTCTTCAGGTCCTTCTTGACCATGTGGTCGTCCCAGCCGACGGCCGCGCCGATCTTCTCGCGGAAGCCCTCGGGCTCCCAATCCAGCTGCACCGTCACCCGGGTGGTGTTGTCGTCCAGACGGTGGAAGGTCACGACTCCAGCGTGGTTCACATCGCCCGTGATGCTGTTCCACGCGACGCGCTCGTCGGGGTGCTGTTCGGTGATCTTGGCGGAGAACTCGTGCTCGACCCCGGCCACGCTCACCTTCCAGAGGGTCGTCTCGTCATCGCCTTGGGTGACCGACTCCACGAAAGTCAGGAACTGCGGGAACGATTCGAACTGCGTCCACTGGTTGTAGGCGGTCGACACGGGGACATTGACGTCGATGCTCTCGGTGATGCGAGCCATGGGCATTCCTCTCCTGAAACGGACAATGCGCTGCCATCGTCCCCCGCGCCAGCCCCGCGCTGAAGGGCTTGCCCCGTGCCGGATCGTCTGTTATCCCCGCGCGGACCGGCCGGACGCGCCAGACCGGCCAGACGCGCCGAGCGCGCGCAGCGCCTCACCGGTCATCCGCTGCGTCGTCCACTCATCCTGCGGCTGCGCGCCCAGCGCGCGATAGAACGCGATCGAAGGCTCGTTCCAGTCGAGCACCGTCCACTCCAACCGCGAATACCCGCGCTCCACGCACAGGACGGCGAGCGACGCGATGAGCGCCTTGCCGTAGCCGCGACCGCGGTGCTCGTCGGACACGTAGAGGTCCTCGAGCCAGATGCCGGGCCGGCCCGTCCACGTCGAGTAGGTGAGGAACCAGATCGCGATGCCGGCGATCGCGCCGTCGCGCTCGACCACGTGGGCGAACACCCGCGGCTGGGCGCCGAAGAGGGACTCCCGCAGCGCGGACTCGGTGTTCTCGACGGCATCCGGCTCGCGTTCGTACACGGCGAGATCGCGGATGCGGGCGAGGATGCCGGGCTCGTCGCCCGGCCGGGCGGCGCGCAGCACCGCGCCATCGTCGAAGGTGCGGAAGATCACGCCCCGAGCCTAGAGGGAGAGTCGCCCCCGTCCTCCCGACCTGCGCCGCCGCCGCTGGCGGCGCCCGCAGGCCATCCCCTAGCGTGGAAGGACCCGGAAGGAGCACCACCATGTCACTCGCCATCGACCCCGACGCCCTCGACGCCGCAGCCGACGCCGAGTCGTTCTCCGGCGTCGTCACCGTCGACGTCGGCGACACCCGCACCTTCGAGCGCGCCTACGGCCTCGCCCACCGGGCGTTCGGCGTGCCGACCACGCCCGACACCCGGTTCGCCATCGCCAGCGGCAGCAAGATCTTCACCGCGCTCGCGATCTGGCGTCTCATCGAATCGGGCGAGCTCGCGCTGGACCAGCCGGTGCGCAGCATCCTGGGCGACGACCTCCCGCTCATCGACGACGCCGTCACCATCGAGCACCTGCTCGGTCACACCTCCGGAATCGGCGACTACCTCGACGAGGATGCCGAGGGCGAGGTCGACGACTACGTCCTCGGCATCCCGGTGCACACGCTTACCACCGCCGAGGCGTTCCTCCCGGTCCTCGCCGACCTCCCTCAGACCTTCACCCCCGGCGAGCGCTTCGCGTACAGCAACGGCGGGTATGTCGTGCTCGCGATCGTCATCGAGCGCGTCACCGGCGAGAGCTACCACGACGCTGTTCGCCGCCTCGTGTTCGAGCCGGCCGGCCTCGCCCGCACCGACTTCCTGCGCCTGGACGAATTGCCCGCCGACACCGCGGTCGGCTACGTCTACGACGAGGACGACCGGGCGAACACCCTGCACCTGCCGGTGCTGGGCAACGGCGACGGCGGGGCGTTCACGACCGCGGCAGACGTGCACACCTTCTGGCGCGCCCTGTGCGAGGGGCGCATCGTCTCGCGCGAGACCTACGCCGAGATGACCCGGCCGCGCCATTACGTCGAAGACGAGGACAAGCGCGCGGGCCTCGGCACCTGGCTGCACGCCACCGGCGACGCCCTCATCGCCGAGGGGTACGACACCGGCGCGGCCTTCTGGTCGGCGCACCTGCCGACCACCGACACCACGGTCACCGTCATCGGCAACACCGCCGACGGCGCATGGCCGGTCGCCTCGGTGCTGGCGCAGGCGGTGGACGCCGCCCTGAAGTGACCCTCGGCGGGCGTGCGGCGGCGCGGTCGTAAGATCATCTCGTGGCCCGCCTCCGCATAGAACCGACCGTACTGCAGGCGCTTCGCAGTCCCCGGCTGCTGACGCGCGAGGCACTGGCGGGCATGGTCGTCGCCATCGCGCTGATCCCCGAGGCCATCGCCTTCTCGCTCATCGCGGGGGTGGATCCCCGCGTCGGGCTCTTCTCCTCCTTCGTGATGGCCGTGGTCATCGCCTTCACCGGCGGCCGCCCCGCGATGATCACCGCGGCCACGGGAGCCGTCGCGCTCGTGGTCGCGCCGGTCGCCCGCGAGTACGGCCTCGACTACCTCGTCGCCACCGTGCTCCTGGCCGGCGTCCTGCAGATTCTGCTGGCGGTGCTCGGTGTGGCCAAACTCATGCGGTTCATCCCCCGCAGCGTCATGGTCGGCTTCGTCAACGCGCTCGCGATCCTGGTGTTCCTGGCGCAGATGCCGCAGCTGATCGACGTTCCCTGGGCGGTGTACCCGCTCGTCGCGGCGGGCCTGGCCATCCTGTACATCTGGCCCCGCGTGACCAAGGCCGTGCCCGCGCCCCTCATCGCGATCGTCGTGCTCACCGGCGTGGTCGTGGTGTTCGGCATCGCCGTGCCCACGGTGGGCGACCAGGGCGAGCTGCCCCATAGTCTGCCGTCGCTGTTCCTCCCCGACGTGCCGCTGCGATGGGAGACGCTGCAGATCATCGCGCCCTACGCCCTCGCCATGGCGATGGTGGGGCTCTTGGAGTCGCTGATGACCGCGAAGCTCGTGGACGACATCACCGACACCCGCTCCAGCAAGACCCGCGAGGCCTGGGGCCTGGGCGCGGCCAACCTCGCATCGGGACTGTTCGGTGGGATGGGCGGCTGCGCCATGATCGGCCAGACGATGATCAACGTGAAGGCCTCCGGCGCCCGCACCCGCCTCTCGACGTTCCTGGCCGGTGTCTTCCTGCTGATCCTCGTCGTGGCGCTGGGCGATGTCGTGGCGATCATCCCGATGGCCGCGCTCGTCGCCGTGATGATCCTGGTGTCGGTGTCGACGTTCGACTGGCACAGCATCCGCCCGGCGACCCTGAAGCGGATGCCGCTGGGCGAGACGATCGTCATGCTCGTCACCGTGGTCGTCACCGTGTGGACGCAGAACCTCGCCCTCGGCGTCGTGGCCGGGGTGCTGGCCGCGATGATCACGTTCGCCCGCCGCGTCGCGCACTTCACCACCGTCACGCGCACCGTGAGCTCCGACGGCGACGTTGCCCGCTACACCGTCGACGGCGAGCTCTTCTTCGCCTCCAGCAACGACCTGACCACGCAGTTCGAGTACGCCCACGACCCCCAGCGCGTCGTCATCGACATGACGCGCTCGCACGTGTGGGACGCCTCCACGGTCGCCGCCATCGACGCCATCGTCACCAAGTACGCCCAGCGCGGCACGGCAGTGGAGCTGGTCGGCATGAACGCGGCCACCACCGCCCTGCACGGCCGGCTCAGCGGCGGGG